>JAKISR010000007.1 GCA_021648465.1 Sulfurimonas sp.
TAAATGAACTCAAATGCAGAATAGCCGTTGTTGCGTTTAGCTTTTGGAATATTAACATTACAAAGCTCTTCAAGCTTCATACCTTTGAGATATTCACCAAGTATTGCAACACCTGTTCTTGGTGTTACTTTCTCGTTTGTGGATTCTAGTTTGAAATTTAATGTTGTTTGCACTATAATTACCTCTCGTTTTTGAAAAAGTTACACCCGTTGGGTGAAAACATTGAGTGTGATTTTTTCGCTTATAAATACCTAATTATAGAGCAAGTTGGCTTGTTGTCTAATTCGGTATGGAATTATTGAGGTAAAACTAAACCAATTTTTTATATTTTTTTAGTATAATCTCTAAATTTTACAAAGGCACTATAACTTATGATAAATTATCAAAGCATAAAACCTTGGCTATTTAAACTTCAACCTGAAACTGCTCATAATGTAGCAGAAAGTGTGCTAAGACTTCCAAATATTTGTCAAATACCCTTTAATCCTTTTTTACAATCTCACTTTATTACCAATGATACTTTAACTCAAGAACTATTTGGTCGTACATTTTATAATCCTATAGGACTTGGTGCTGGATTTGATAAAAATGCAACTATGATACGTGGTATGCAAATTTTAGGATTTGGTTACACAGAAATTGGAACAGTTACGCCAAAACCTCAAGATGGAAATCCAAAACCTAGAATGTTTCGTCATATTCAAGAAGAGAGTATTCAAAATGCTATGGGATTTAATAATGAAGGTTTAATAAAAGTACAAAAAAGACTTAAAAAAATATACCCATTTACAACTCCTATAGGTGTCAATATTGGTAAAAATAAACTTACGCCTGAGAGTGAAGCTATAAGTGACTATACAACACTTATAAAAGCATTCCATGAGCTTGGTGATTACTTAATTATAAATATATCTTCGCCAAATACTCCTGGTCTTCGCGATTTACAAAATGAAGAATTTATTGCAAAGCTTTTTAAAGAAGCAAAAGCTATAACAAGTAAACCTATTTTACTAAAAATTGCTCCTGATATGCTTCCAGAAGAGGCAGTAAAACTTACTACTATGGCTGTTGAAAAAGGTGCAGATGGAATTATCGCTACAAACACAACTATAGACTACTCACTTGTTAAAAATCCAAAAGATATTGGTGGTCTTAGCGGTGCAGTTTTAAAGCAAAAAAGTTTTAAAATTTTTGAAGCAATTGCAAAAGAACTTTATGGAAAAACTACTCTAATTTCAGTTGGTGGAATTGACTCAGCTGAAGAAGTATATAAACGTATAAAAGCTGGTGCATCACTTGTTCAAATATTAAGTGGACTTATTTTTCATGGACCAAACATGATTAAAGATATTAATATAGAACTGACTAAACTTATTAAAGCCGATGGATATACTAATATTACTGAGGCTATAGGTGCGGATAGAAAACAATGAAAATATTTATAACACTCATACTAACTATAGGAACCCTAATGTCATCTTCACTACCTTCATACGAAACAAAAACTCTTAAAAATGGACTGCAAATAGTTGTTATTCCATTAAAAAATTCTACTAATGTTATAAGCACAGATATCTTCTATAAAGTTGGAAGTAGGAATGAAGTTATGGGTAAAACTGGAATAGCTCACATGTTAGAACATATGAATTTCAAATCTACAAAAAATCTAGATGCTGGTGAATTTGATAAAGAAGTTAAAAGTATAGGTGGTGTAAATAATGCATCTACAAGCTTTGACTATACTCACTACTATATAAAATCAAGCACTAACAATCTAGGAAAAGCTTTAGAGCTTTATGCTGAACTTATGCAAAATCTAAAACTTAAAGATAAAGAGTTTCAACCTGAGCGTGATGTTGTTGCAGAAGAGAGACGCTGGAGAACAGAAAATTCTCCTTTGGGTTATCTTTATTTTGCAATGTTTAACAATGCTTATGTTTACCATCCGTACCATTGGACACCAATTGGTTTTATGAACGATATTCAAACCTGGACTATTGAAGATATAAAAGATTTTCATAAAACTTACTATCAACCAAATAATGCCATTTTACTAGTTACTGGTGATGTAAATGCTAAAGATGTGTTTAAAAAAGCAAAAAAAGAGTTTGGTGATATCAAAAATAAAGCTGAAATTCCTGAATTTAAATTTGTAGAACCTGAACAAGATGGCCCAAAAAGAGTAACTATACATAGAGATACTGAAGTGGAAATGGTTGCAATAACTTTTCATATTCCTAACTTTAAAAGCAAAGATCAAGTTGTACTAAGCGTTATATCTGAAATTCTGTTCTCAGGGAAAAGCTCAAGATTATACAAAGAGCTTATAGATAAAAAACACCTTGTAAATAGTGTGTATGCTTACAATATGGAAAATATTGACCCAGGTCTTTTTATATTTTTAGCATCATGTAATCCTGGAGTAAAAGCTAGTGATGCAGAAATTGAACTTATAAAACAGATAGAGCTTATAAAAAATGAAAAAGTTACTAGAAAAGAGCTCCAAAAAGTAAAAATCAACACTAAAGCTGACTTCATATACTCACTTGAAAGCTCAACTTCTGTAGCAAACCTTTTTGGAAGTTATCTTGTTCGTGGAGATTTAGAACCTCTTTTAACTTATGAAGAAGATATTAAAAAAGTGACAATTAAACAAGTTCAAGAGATTGCAAATAAATATTTTAATTTTGATAAATCAACTACACTTATTTTAAAAAAAGGTAAATGATTTATCACTTACTCTCTTTAATATAATATAAAACTTTTCCTTTTTATTTAAACTTAATAAGTATTTTAACTTTATTATGTATTATGTCATAAATAAAAATTGGAGAAAATAATGAAAAGAATAATTTCAAGTTTAGTTATAGCGTTGGTATTTTTAGTTGGTTGTAGTTCACCAAGTGAAGCTGTTAAAGAATCAGATTACATCTTAGTTGTAGGAAAAAGTTTAGATAATATTACACTTAATGATCAGTTTGAAAAATCACATGAAATAGATGAAAATACTAAAAAAATCATAGTTGCATTTTCAAAAGATATGGCTCACTTATGTAACGATTACTTTGATACACAAACACAAACATACTTAAGTGATAACAATACACAATTTATAGCTGATGTTAGTTCTGCACCTTCACTTATAAGAAGTCTTTTTATCATGCCAGGTTTAAAAGATTTTAAACATACAGTTTTACTTTTAGAAGATGAAACTATTGCATCAGCATATAAAGCTTCTTTAAGTACAGAAAAAATTATAGTTGTTTATGTGGATAATAAATCAATTATTGATATCAAAACTATTAATACTGAACTTGAGTTAAAAGAGACTATAGAAGCTTTCTAAAGCTCACTTCTTTAGGTTTAATACTTTTAAGTTATAATTGCGAATTAATTTAATAAGGCTAAATAGATGAATATAGTAACAGGTTCTTCAACAGCACTAATAACCCCGTTTAAAAAGGGAAAACTAGATGAGCAGACTTATACTGCTTTAATTAAAAGACAAATTAACAACGGTATGAATGCAGTCTGTCCTGTTGGAACTACTGGTGAGAGTGCTACTCTTACTAGTGATGAAGATATCAGATGTATGGAAATTGCAGTTGAAGTTTGTAAAGGTACAGATACTAAGGTACTAGCTGGTGCAGGTAGTAACTCTACTGCTGAAGCTATAAATACTGCAAAACGCGCACAAAGATGTGGTGTTGATGCTATTTTTTCTGTAAGTCCTTATTATAATAAACCATCTCAAGAAGGGCTTTATCAACATTATAAAGCGATTGCAGAATCTGTAAGTGAGCTTCCATTTATGCTTTATAATGTACCAGGTCGTACTGGTGTTGACATCTCAGCAGATACAACAATTAGACTATTTAACGACTTGCCAAATATTTATGGTGTTAAAGAAGCAACTGGTTCACTGGAGCGTACTGTTGAACTTCTTTCTCGTTGTCCTGAGCTTAAAGTATTTTCTGGTGATGATGCTATTGATTACCCTATTTTAGCAAATGGTGGAGCTGGAATAACTTCTGTTACTTCAAACTTAATGCCTGATTTAAAAAGTGAGCTTGTTAAACTTGCATTAGCTGGTGATTTTTTTGGTGCAAAAGCTATAAACGATAAACTGTATCCGCTTAATTCAGTAATGTTTTGTGAATCAAATCCTGTTCCAATTAAAGCTGCTATGTATATTGCAGGGCTTATTGATACATTAGAATACAGACTTCCTCTTGTGGCTCCAAGTTTAGAAAATATGAAAAAAATTGAAGATGTTATGAAAAACTATAAAATTAAGGGACTCTAATGAAAGGTAAAACTCTATTCATAAGTGGTGGAACTCGTGGAATTGGAAAAGCTATGGTTTATGCTTTTGCCAAAAAAGGATGTAATATAGCTTTTACATACGCTTCGAGTGAAGATACTGCAAATGAAATTATCGCTGATGTTGGAGCTAAACATGATGTTAAATGTAGAGCTTACAAACTAGATATTTTAGAGCCTTTAACTTACAAAGATGTATATAAAAAATTTGATGAAGATTTTGATAAATTAGACTTCTTTATCTCAAATGCAATTATCTCAGGACGTGCTGTTGTTGGTGGATTTGGTCCATTTATGAGACTAAAACCAAGAGGTTTAAACAATATATATACTGCTACAGTTGATGCTTTTGTTGTTGGTGCTCAAGAAGCTACAAAAAGAATGGAGTTAACTGGTGGTGGAAGTATTATCTCTATGAGTTCTACTGGTAATCTTGTCTACACTCCAAACTATGCAGGTCATGGAACAAATAAAGCTGCTGTTGAAGCTATGGTTCGCTACGCTGCTGCTGAACTTGGCGAAAAAGGGATAAGAGTAAATACTGTAAGTGGTGGTCCGATTGATACAGACGCTCTAAAAGCATTTCCAAACTATGAAGGGGTAAAAAATGAAGTAATTCGTCGTTCTCCTCTTTCTCGTATGGGTGAACCAACAGACTTAACTGGTGCTTGTCTTTTCTTATGTAGTGATGAATCTTCCTGGCTTACAGGTCAAACTATCGTAATTGATGGTGGAACAACTTTTCAATAAAGGACTATAAAATGAGTGTACTTTTAGAATTTTCAATGTTTCCAACATCAGACGAATGCAGAGAAGGTGCTTCTGTATCAAAACAAGTTAGTAAAGTTATAGATGCAATAGATAAATCTGGAGTATCTTATCAATTAACCCCTATGGGAACAGTTATTGAGACAGAAACTATGAGAGAAGCTCTTAATATTATTGAGTTGGCTTATGAACAGCTTCAAGGGTGCGAGAGAATATATTCATCTCTAAAATTTGATATTAGAAAAAACACTAAAAATAGACTTAAAACAAAAATAACATCTATAGAAAAAAATCTAAGCAGAAAAGTTAATCACTAATGCAAGGATTTTTTTGTTAAATCTTCCTAATATTCTAGCCTCACTTCGCATACTTTTAGCTCCGCTTCTATATTGGGTGATTTTAAATCCTGAATATTTTACAAATAATGGTTATGATATCACTTGGAATTATTATTTTGCTTCACTTTTATTTGTTCTTGCTAGTACAACTGACTTTTTTGATGGTTTTATAGCAAGAGAGTGGGATCAAATGACAATGCTTGGTGCCATTTTAGATCCACTTGCTGACAAGATGTTAACACTAGCAGCTTTTTTAGGGCTGATGATGATTGGAGAGGCTTCTGCTTGGGCAATTTATATTATAATAATTCGCGAATTATTTATCACTGGGATTCGTACAGTTGCATTTAGTGAAGGTCTTGATATAAAGGCATCATGGAGTGGAAAAATAAAAACAGTTGCTCAAATGATTGCTATCGGTTTTTTACTTATGCATTGGCCCTTTGCTACAGAGCTTTTATGGTTTGCTGTAGCTCTAACACTCTATTCAGGTTTAGAGTATCTTTATGGATTTAAAAATGCCATCTTAAAGGGTAAAAATTAATGAGCTTTGTACTCTCTCTCGCGGTTTTATCTGCACTTATATTTTTTCATGAACTAGGACACTACTGGGCTGCTAGAAGAGTTGGCGTAACAGTTGAGGTTTTTAGTATCGGTTTTGGTAAAAAGATTGCTTCATTTCACAGGTGGGGAACAGAGTGGAGAATAGCTCTAATACCACTTGGTGGTTATGTAAGAATGAAAGGTCAAGACGACAGTGATCCTACCAAAAAAAGCTACGATGAAGATAGTTATAATATAAAAACACCTACACAAAAGATTTTTATACTTCTTGCTGGTCCTATAGCAAATTTTATCTTAGCATTTTTTCTTTACTTTGTTATAGCACTTGGTGGTCCAGCTATACTATCTCCTGTTATTGGAAAAGTTGTTAAAGACTCACCTGCTTTTATAGCAGGATTAGAAACTAACGATACTGTTCATTCAATAAATAATATTCCCATAACAACATGGAATGATATGGCAAAAATCATTGAAAACTCCAAAGGCTCACTTAATTTAGAAATAGATAGAGCTGGATATTTAGAACATATTGTATTAACTCCTAAAATTAGTGATAGTGTAAATATATATAATGAAGTTATCCAAAAGAAGATGATAGGGATTGGTAGTGCTGGTGTTGTACACAAGCTAGAACTTAGTGTTACTCAAACACTCTCTTATGCAATCGAACAAACCATATATGCATCAACTTTAATATTTACAAGTCTTAAAAAACTAATTGTTGGAGAGGTCCCTGCAAAAGAGTTAGGTGGAATCATTAGTATAGTAAAGATTACTTCTGATGCAAGTGCTTTTGGCTGGATGGCTGTTTTTGCTTTTGCCGCACTTATCTCTGTAAATTTAGGTGTTTTAAATCTACTCCCTATCCCTGCCCTTGATGGTGGACATATTATGTTTAATCTATATGAACTTATTTTTAAAAGAGAAGCAAGTGAAACAGCAGTTATAAAACTTACTATTGTTGGATGGATAATTTTATTATCACTTATGAGTTTGGGTATTTATAATGATATAAATAGATTGATGGAATAAATTAGGAATAATCATGAATGAAATAGAATACAAAATATATATAGATGATGTAATTAGAAGAGTTGAATACGCTAGAGTTAGAGTTAGTGGTCACCATATTGTTAAAATCGTAGCTATTAGCAAATATTCTACTACACAAGAGATTAAAAACTTATACAACATAGGTCAAAGAGCTTATGGAGAAAATAAAGTTCAAGATTTAAAATCTAAAAGCAATGAACTTGAAGAGTTGCCACTAGAATGGCACTTTGTTGGAAACCTTCAAAAAAATAAAATAAATAACTTACTTAATATCAACCCTACTCTATTTCATGCACTTGATTCTTTAGAGTTAGCATATGAATTACAAAAAAAACTTGAAGTTAAAGATATGATTCTTGATACTTTAATTCAAATAAATTCTGCAAAAGAAGAAAGTAAACATGGTTTTATGCCAGAAATTGCTGCCCAAACTTATGCAAAAATTCAAAAAGATTGTCCAAATATAAATCTTAGAGGTGTTATGAGTATTGGAGCTCACAGTGATGAAAGGGCTATAGTTAAAGAAAGTTTTGATATAACTTATAATATATACAAAGAACTTGATGGTGCAACTATTTGTTCTATGGGTATGAGTGGAGATTATGAGCTAGCAATTGAATGTGGCTCTAACATGGTTAGACTAGGTTCAGTTTTATTTCCTAAATAACTTTTTTAAAGTAAAATCATTTATATCTAACAGCATTGCTTTTATGGTTTTGTATACACTCCATTTGGTACATAATCATTTTATGAAATGGACTTAAAAATTGCTTTAAATCATTATCTTTTAAGTTCTCTATCTTCGAATTATTTAAAATCTCTAAAACACTTAAAGTTGACTCTATTGTTGATAAACAGTATTTTTGAGGTTGCTCTTTAATTTTAAACTGTGATAATTTTGTATTGTCAAAACTAATATAATCTAGTGCTTGCAGATTTTTAGAATCTCGAAGCATTTTTAATGAACATGACCATGTAGCATCAATTATAAAAATTGCTTTTTTTTCATTATCTGCTTTATCTAGGTTATGTTTATTTATATTTATTGAGTTCTGTGATGGATATAATATATAGCTTTGATGTGTTAAAATGATTTCATTTACTTCTTTATGATTTGTAAAATCAATACCAATAAAAAGTTTCGAATTTTTCAAAGAAAGATAAGTTAAATGACCTGTACCATTTTTTACTTTTTTAAACTCTTTTGGATGCATTAAAATAATAAATAGTGTTTTTGTATCTACTTGATTGACAAAAGAACACATACAAGAACTCTTAGGTCTATAACAATCATAACATTTTTCTCTATCACCGTAAAGTGTCTGCATTTTCAACCTCTATATAATTGGAATTATACTAAAATATCTGTATGAAAAAAAAGATTTACGATGTTATTATTATTGGTGCTGGTGCTGCTGGGATGATAGCTGCTATAACATCTGCAAGAGCTTCTAAAAGTGTACTTCTTTTAGAGAAATTATCTCAAGTAGGCTCAAAACTAAAAGCAACTGGTGGTGGTCGTTGCAACCTTACAAATACTCTATCAAATGAAGAGTTTATGACAAAGTTTGGTCGTGATGGTCGTTTTATGCAAGATGCTCTAAAAGCATTCAATCATGAAGACTTAATAGAGTTTTTTAGTAATATTGGTGTTGGCACACATGCTCCTGATGGTTTTAAAATTTTTCCAACGTCACATAGCTCTTTAACAATTATTAATGCTCTTGAGAGTGAAATGAAAAAACTTCATATAGAGATACAATGTTCACAAAAAGTTAAAACCATTTTACATGAAAAAAGTGAAGTGATTGGAATTAAAACGAATGATACAATATTCATATCATCTAATATCATCGTAGCTACTGGTGGTCTCGGTTATCCTATTTTAGGGGCACAAGGCGATGGTTATAAGATGGCAAAAGAGATAGGTCACACTACAACAAAGCTTCATCCTGCAATGATGCCTCTTCTTACAAAAGAGAAGTGGGTAAAAAACTGTCGTGCTGATACCATCGCTAAAGTTGAACTTAGAGTTGAAATGAAAAAACATAAAAAACTTCGTGCTACTGGAGATTTAATATTTACAAAAAATGGAATCAGAGGTCCTGTTGTGCTTGATTTTGCAAGAGAGATAACACCACTTATAGATAAATACTCTGAAGTACCAATCCTTTTAAACCTTACAAATGGGATGAATGAAGAACAGATATCTAAACATTTAAAAAATACTTTAGATTCTAACCCTGACATAGAGATATTGGAGCAAATCTGTACCCTACTTCCAAAACCATTATCTTGTGAATTGTTAAGCCTAGCAAATATAGACCCAAAAGAAAAATACTCAAAAATTCAAGGTGTTAAGAAAGCAAAACTTTTAGGTCTACTCACATGGACACCACTAACTATTACAGGGCATGATGGTTTTAAAATGGCAATGATTACAAGAGGTGGTATAAGTCTAAAAGAAATAGATCCTAAAACTATGCAGAGTAAAATTATAGATGGTTTATACTTCTGTGGAGAGATTATAAATCTTGATGGACCATGTGGAGGTTATAATCTCCAATGGTCGTTTTCTAGTGGGTATTTAGCTGGGGTTAGTATTAATAAAAAAAACGGATAGAAGCAAACCCATATGCTTTAGTTTTTTCTATCTCTTGTACTTGCTCTTGTGTAATTATTCCACCAAGAGCAAAAACATTTATATCACACTTTTTTAGTAACTCTCTTAAATCATCTATACCTTTTGGTTCACTTTTACCGGGAGATGCAAAAATTGGGCTATATGTTACTCCATCAACTCCAAGTTTTTGTGCTTTTAAAACCTCTTCATGTGTATGTGTACTGATAATTACTTCTAAGCCTAACTCTTTTGCCTCTTGTATCTTATCAAACTGTTTAGAAGTTAGATGAACACCTGTGGCATTTAACTCTTTTGCTAGAGTTGGTTTTTGGTGTATAAAACTTTTGATAGTTCCAAATTGAGTACAAACTTCTACAAAATGAGCTGCTTGTATATCATAGTTTTGATTTGATTTATCTCTATAAAGAGCGTATGTTGGCATATACTTTTTAAATTGCTCATGTAATATATTACGAAAAATTATAGGTGTGTCTATATAAAATTCTTTTGAAGTTATTAAATACTTTTGTATCATTATAAATTTATCTTAAAAGTGGATTTTTAGATGGTGCTTCAGGGGCATTAAAGTCAACCTTTCGTACCTCTTTTTTATGATTATATATTTGAGCTAAATTATCAATATGAACCTCTAAACGGTTTAATAAGTATAATTCATCATCACTATATTTTACTTGTGATTCTTTTATAAAATCTTGTAAGAACTCTAACTTTTGTATCTCCTCTTCAAATTCAATGTTTCTAATAATATCAATAACTTCATCATAGGTATCATCACATTCTTTTAAAAAATCATATGATAAATCCATTGTTTTCATAGTATCTAATGCTTTTGAAAATGTAAAGTGATTATAAAGAAGACAACCTATAAAATACTCTATATCAGAACTTTCAAATTCAGAGTATTGAAATTTTTCATCACCAAAGTGCTTATGCCAAATATTTAAAATTTTTTCTATTTTTTTATTCATATAAAATTATACCCTATAGCAATTAACATAGCTTTTTGTGACGCTTATGTGACATTTTTTGTTATGAGTATTTAACATCACTTCTTATAAACTTCTTTTAATAAATTCAGGGGTAAGCAATGGTTAAAAATATTTTAAAAAGAGATGGTAGCAACAAAGAATTTTTATCATTTAAAATCGAAGATGCGATTAAAAAAGCTTTCAAGTCACAACATACTATCTATGATAGTTCAATATTTTTCAATGTGCTTGAAAAACTAAAGAATAAAAGAATTGTAGCAGTTGAAGATATACAAGACTCCATTGAAGAAGAACTTTATAAAGCTAGATATTTTGATGTTATGAAATCATTTTTACTATATCGTCATATGCATAAAATGCAAAGAGATAATTTTTTAGATGAAGATACAACATACATAAACTCTACTCAGACGATAGAAGAATATATAAATGGTAGCGACTGGAGAATTAAAGCAAATTCTAATACTGGCTACTCAAATGCAGGGCTTGTAAACAATACAGCAGGAAAAGTTATAGCAAACTACTGGCTTGATAAAATCTACTCTAAAGAAGAAGGTTACGCTCATAGAAATGGTGATTATCATATTCATGATTTAGATTGTTTAACTGGTTACTGTGCTGGTTGGAGCTTAAGAGTTCTTCTTGATGAGGGTTTTAATGGTGTTCGTGGTAGAGTTGAGAGTGATGCTCCAAAACATTTTCGTGAAGCTCTTGGACAGATGGCAAATTTTTTAGGAATACTTCAAAGTGAGTGGGCTGGAGCACAAGCATTTTCATCGTTTGATACATATCTCGCTCCTTATGTATTTCGTGATAAACTACCATATAAAGAGGTTAAAAAAGCTGTTAGAAGTTTTATCTATAACCTAAATGTTCCTGCTCGTTGGGGACAGTCTCCTTTTACTAATGTTACAATTGACTGGACTGTTCCTGAAGATTTAAAAGATCAAATTCCAACATGCAAACAAGAGCATCTTTTTAAAGATTTGCTTGATAGTGAGCTAGAGAACATCGCATGTGAACGTGGTTGTAATAATCTTATAGATATGACATACAAAAACTTTCAAAAAGAGATGAATCAAATAAACAAAGCCTACTATGAAGTGATGACAGAAGGTGACAAAACAGGACAACCTTTCACTTTTCCTATCCCAACTGTAAACATTACAGAAGATTTTGATTGGTATGGAGAAAATACTGACATACTTTTTGAAAATACTGCAAAAATTGGTTCATCTTACTTCCAAAACTTTATAGGAAGCCAATATAAAAAAGATGAAAATGGTAAACTAATACCTAATGAAGAGGCTTATAAACCTGGTCATGTAAGAAGTATGTGCTGTAGGTTGCAGCTTGATTTAAGAGAGCTTCTAAAGCGTGGTGGTGGTCTTTTTGGTAGTGCTGAAATGACAGGAAGCATTGGTGTTGTAACTATAAATATGGCTAGACTTGGATTTTTACATAAGGGTGATAAAGAATCTCTTATGCTTCGTATAGATCAGCTTATGAATCATGCAAAAAATACACTAGAGAAAAAAAGAGTATTTATCCAAGATATGTACAATAGAGGATTATTTCCATATACTATGAGATATCTACCAGGTTTTAATAATCACTTCTCAACTATCGGTGTAAATGGTATGAATGAAATGATTAGAAACTTCACTTCTGATGCTTATGATATTAGCCATAAAGATGGAATGAAATTTGCCATAGATATTTTAAATCATATGAGAGATAGAATGGTTGAATATCAAGAGGAAACTGGCAATCTTTATAATCTTGAAGCAACACCTGCTGAAGGAACAACTTATAGATTTGCTAAAGAAGATAAAAAAAGATACGGTGATTCAATTCTTCAAGCTGGAATGGATGAAAACATCTACTATACTAATTCCTCTCAAATTCCAGTAGATTTAACTGATGATCCATTTGAGGCACTTACTCTTCAAGATGATTTACAATGTAAATACACTGGTGGAACAGTTTTGCATCTATATATGCAAGAAAAACTAAGCTCTACTGAAGCATGTAGAAAATTAGTTAAAAATGTTATATCAAACTTTAGACTCCCTTATATCACCGTTACACCTTTGTTTTCAATATGCCCAAAACATGGCTATATAGCAGGTGAGCATGAGTACTGTCCTAGATGTGATGAAGAAATTTTAATAGAGGAAAATATAACTTTAGAAGTTTCATAAACTTAACATAATGTCAGGTTTGTAATAACGATGCATCATTCAATAATCTAGTATTTATTTCTCCCAAATAAATGATTTAACTGATTGTGTATCGTTATTCTGAACTTGATATAAGTTCTAATATAAAGGAAAAACATGAGCAAAAACGAAGCATTAAGTCTGCATGCAGACAAAAGACAAAAATGTATAGTATATACAAGAGTTATGGGTTATCATAGACCTGTTGAAAGTTTTAACGTAGGAAAGACTGGTGAGCATAAGCAAAGACGTCAATTCACTCAACAATAAAGTTATTTATGACCTTACAACATTTACCCACTTAGATTACCCTAACCATTTAGCTTGTATCGTATGGTTTAGTGGGTGTAATATTCAATGTAATTTCTGCTATAACAAAGATATTGTTTTTTCCAAAAATGGTACATTTAGCTACAAAGATATTTTAAAATTTTTAGAAAATAGAAAAGGTCTTTTAGATGCTGTTGTACTCTCAGGTGGCGAAGCAACATCACATAACTTAATCCCTTTTTGTAAAGAGATAAAAAAACTAGGTTTTAAAATCAAACTAGACACAAATGGAATAAACTATCAGTACATAGAAGAGTTAATAGCACTAAATTTATTAGACTATATAGCTTTAGACTATAAAGCACCAAAAAATAAATATATGCAAATTACAAACTCAAATAAATATGATGATTTCTCTAAAACACTCAATATGTTAATATGTGATTTTTACAACTTTGAAGTTAGAACTACAGTTCATAGCGATTTTTTAAATACAAATGATATCAATAATATTATTCAAGATTTAAAAACAAGAGGTTATGGTAAAGAATATTATTTACAAGAGTTTTTAGATACAGGAAACAACATAGGTGATTTAAAAGCACCTATAAAACCATTTGATAAATCACTTTTAAGCAATGACTTACAAATAGTTTGGAGATAGATAGCTATTTAGGAAATTCAGCAATCACTTTCACTTGTTGCATATTCCTAATAAGTATTATTTCTGCACTTCCTTTTACAAAAGCCAACTCTCTTTTAAGATCAAATTTAGTCTTTAGGGCTATATCATTAAAAGAAACAATAGTGTCACCTGCTTTTATTCCTGCTTTTGCGGCAGTAGATTTTTCAACAATATTGAGAATTTTTAACTTATCATCAGATTCAAGATATACGCCAAGTTTTTTTGCTTTTTTTGTACCAATAAGTGTAGGGTATAAAATATAATCAGCTATGCCTGGCTCAGGATTTGATAAATTTACAGTTATAATGTAATCACTTAAGCCTCGTCTTTTAGCTCTATCTGGTATTCCATATCCATGAATAATATGTCCATTGCCAGCAAGCACTACCATAGTTTGTCCCTGATTTTCTTTTAAATGATCTACCATATTTTTTGCCATAGATTCATCCCAAATCAATTGAGCATGATGAAATTCATCAAAGTTTTTAAAACTCTCTGACTGATGCATAGAATAAACTAATCTTAAATAATTTTTATACTTTTTATTTGAAAAATCTATAGAATTTGGTATATGCTCACGTTGCTCATCACTAAGTGCATCAAGGCCTTCACTTACAACAAGTTTTGTTATCTCTCTATCAATATTTAGTGCTACCATAGGTATCTGTTTTTCTTTTGCAAAAAGTATAATTGGTCTATATAATTCATAATCATATTTCCAACGTTTAAAATATTCTGTTTTTAACACCATCTCTTTTTCATCTATTTCTCCAGCTATATACGCATCAAGATACTCTTGATACGGCTTTTGAAACATCTCCATCCCTATAGATAAATTTGGATTGTTTTTATACATTGCTTTAATAATTTTAAGCTGATTTAAGTGACTTGAAAATTTTGTATGACTCTCCCCAACAAATACAACTCTATTATTAACTATATCTTTTAAAACATCATTAAAATTCTTTGCTTGAGGCTTTAGAACTAATGAATCATTATTTATTATATAAATAATACCATTTTGAGAAGGTTTAACACTTTTTTTAATTATCTCATCATTCTCAAAAACAACACTTGAGTATTTCCCAAGATGTTGAAGTTTAAAAAAGATAGTTCTTGAGAGTTTTTCCATATCAAATACCCCGATAGCTCTTGTATTATTCAATGGATTTTTAAAAAGTTCAATTTTTGCATCACCTTCCATATAAAAAGGTAAAGATATTTGATTTAAAAGTGAGTTGTTTTTCCCTAAAATAAATAAATTATTATTTTTTATCTCTTCAAATGTTATTTCATCTGCATATTTCATATTGGTAAATACACGTTTCATATTTGCAAATTTTTTCTCATCTTCTCTATCAATTACAGCGATAGCATTGCCCTGAAGAATTTTTGATATAATAGGATGTGTTTCATCTATATGTAGTTTTCTAAAAAACTCATAATTTTCATCAATAATAATTTTTCTAGGCTCTATATCTAATTCTAAAACTTGTCGCTTTTTACTTAAGTCTATCTCTGATACGAGGCACTCATCATCAGAGCATACTGAGAGTGGAATATAACCACTATTCATATTACTCATAATATCAAATTCAAGAACATATCTATTTTCTATATACATTAACGACAGATTAGCTATCTGAAAATCTAGAGCTCCTTTGGAATAAACCCAAGTTTTAAAGAAATCAAGTAAATTTTCACCTGATACTTCTTCATAAACCTCTCTAAGATTTTTATATGTAGCAACTTTATAAGGATATTTTTCAAGCAGTTTTCTAGTTCCTTCATTAAATGTACTCTCACCTATTTTTTTCTCTAACATATAAAAGAAAAAAGCAGCTTTTCCATAACCAATGGCATTTTTACTTTCTTGTGTTTTGCTGATAAACTCAATAAGAGCTATCTCATTAGTTGAACTTACATAAGAGTTATACTTCATCAATATATCTTTTCTATACTCCGCTGCTCGACCATCTTTTTTTGCATATAAATAATCAGCATAATATGTAGTCATCCCCTCTACCCAATTTCCAACCTGCGGTGTATATATATAATTTCCAAGCCATTGATGTGCTATTTCATGACCTAAGGAGCTATTGAGTACAAAATCTTTATCTAAAATTTGTTGCCCAATTAAAGTAAATGTTGGCATAGAATAACCTGCGGGAAACGGTACTTCAACAATTGAAAATTTATCAAATGGTAAAAAACCAAATAATTCTTTATAAAGTTTAAAGTATTCCTTACTTTTATCAAAATATTTTTGAGATAATTCAGAATCTTTTGGATAAAAATATGTTGATAATTCTAAGCCATCTTCTGTGACAGTAGAGTTTATTGTATATTTATTAGATGCAATTAAACGTAGTGTATCTAGTGGATGATCATATATATATTTTTTTCCATCTTTTGTTTTTTCAACACTTGTTGCTTCAATTATATTTACAAAATCAGAATCTTTAATATTTGTTTCATACCTACACATATCATCAATTTTTGGATACCATGAATCAAGTAAAAAAGCTTCCCCATTAATTGGCTTAAAACTATATGTAAAAGTTATATCTACACTTTTTGTTACATCTTTTTTAATTAGATGTGGAATATTATTTTCAACACTAAGAGTTGCATTTTTTATCTCTAAAATTTTAGCCTGAGTATTTAATAGGTTTATGGATGGATGATTGCTTGTAATAGTTGCTTTTCCACTTAGTAAACCTTTATCAATATCTATGTCAATATCTAATACATAAGTACATTTATGAGCGTATAACGAAGTTAATACGATAGTTAAAAGTAAAAAGATTTTTTTCATATTTTATATATCCTTGTTTAAATTTATAATATTGTAACTAGAAAAAGAATACAAAAGATAATATTATGTGATATAGCATAAATAAAAATGACATATATTATTTTATTTATAATAATTAATTAGATAGAATAACTTTATGGAAAAAAAATTAAATAAAAGAGAACGATATAAGGTTCAACTAAAGCCAATTGATTATTACAAAGATTTTGAAAATATTGATTTTGACAGTTTAAGTGAGGGAGATAGATTTTACCTTCAGGACTTTGGTATTTTTACTACTGATTTTTTAGAGGGTGAATTTACACTTCGAATCCGTATACCTGGTGGAAGAGTAACTCCAAAACAGTTTGAAAGTATTGCGGATATTGTAGATGAATATGATTTAAAAATAATTCTTACTGCAAGATCTGGTATACAGCTTCATGATGTAGAATCTGATAATGTTTTAGATATCCATAAACGTATTAATGCTCTTGGTGTTTCAACTTGGCAAAGTTTTGGTGATAATGTTAGAAATATAGTAACAGATGCTTATGATGGTCGTGGTAAGTACAGCGTAATTGAAACTTATCCTATCGTTATGCAGATGCATAACTATATTATCCAAAATCCACGCTATGTTGGCATGCTTCCTCGTCGTGTTTCAATTGGCATATCTGGTAATCGTGCAGATATAACCTCATTTTTTTCAAATGACATATATTTTGGACTAGCAAAAAAAGACAATGAATTTGGCTTTAATGTTTACATGGGTGGTAAAAATACAGAAGTAGCAAAACCTGCTGATATATTTTTAAAAGAAGATGAAGTTTTTGAGTTTTTTAAAGCTCTTGTAGAAGCATTTTACTTACATGGCTCTCGTTATACTCGTTCTAAGACTAGAATTTTTCATATGATTGAAGAACATGGTATGAATAAAATGAAAGCTCTTATTCAAAAAGAATATAAAAAAGAGTTTCAAAATGCTGGTAAACTAATTTTAGAAAAAGCAAAATTTTCAGAATTTCATGAACTAAAAGATGGATTATTTGGTTTTTGTTATCAAACTGATTGCTCACGCTTAACTCCAAGTGAGATGAAAGACATTGCTTCTTTTGCAATACAAAACAATACAGAAATTCGCTTTGGAATTGATCAAAACATCTACATACTTGGTTTAAAAGAAAAAAGTATATCTTTAGAATCACCTACTATTACAGATACTATCTTAACATGTGCTGGTAACTTATGTCCATATGCTGTTTGGAGTATAAAAGATGAAACATCTTATTTGCCACTTGAGAAAATAAATGAACATCAAATTCAAGTAGGATTTTCTGGGTGTGTTAAAGGATGTGGAAGACATCGTCATACTGATATAGGTCTTATTGGTTTAAAAACAAATAACTTTGGTGATACAGATGGTGGAGCTAGAATATTTATAGGGGCCCAACACTCCGATGGAACATCAACAGCTAGACAACTTTTTTCAATGGTCCCATTTGTTCATTTACATAGCGTTGTATCATTAGTTATTAGGCTATTTGAGCTAAGTGGCTATGAAGAATTTGAAGATTATGCTACGGATGTACTAAATAAATACTCAGAAGATTTTGTCTCCATGTGGATTCTAGCAAATCTTGAAACTAACAAGGCTATAATACTAAAAGAACCTTCAAAAGAAAACAACTTTGAGGATGAAAAAAAGTTGTTAAAAGAGGAGTTTGCAGATTTGGATTTTTGGCCACACGTTGGAGAAAATTTTTATGCAGCTATAAGCTACTTAGGTAAAAAACTTTGGACGATAGAGGGGGCAGACCCTCACTATAAGCCAAAAATACAAAGAACTAACTATCGTTAGTTCAATATTAGGAAAATAAATCACATATTCAGTGTAGCCGTATTTAGATTTATAATATTTAGCTAAAGCTTATAAATCTCTTTTCGCACCTATCTATCAAAATAACTATGTTAACAATCCTCTTTTTGGAGAGAGTGAAGAGATTAAATTTAAAAACTCTTTGCAACAAATTTCTATCGTTCTTGAGTGTGCTTTTTGGATAAAATATAAAGTAAAAATTAAAGAGGTAAAAATATATGAACAAGTTAAATGGTGAAAGCTTAAACATAGTAAACGAAAATGTAGAAAAATTAAAAGAGCTATTCCCTGAAGTTTTTAGTGAAGATAAAATAGACTTTGAAAAGCTAAAAGAAGAACTAGGCGAGTTTACCGACAAAGAAAATGAACGCTATAACTTCACTTGGAACGGTAAACAAGAAGCCAAACGCATAGCTCAAACACCATCTACTGGAACACTTAGACCTTGTAAAGAAGAGAGTAAAGATTGGAACACCACTCAAAACCTCTACATAGAGGGCGATAACCTAGAAGTACTTAAACTTCTTCAAAAGTCTTACCACAAAAAAGTGAAGATGATATACATAGACCCACCTTACAACACAGGTAAAGATTTTGTATATAAGGACAACTTTAGAGACAACATTAAAAACTATATGGAGCAAACAGGGCAGATAGATAGCGATGGAAACAGACTAAGCACAAACAGCGATACAAATGGTAGGTATCATAGTGATTGGCTGAGTATGATGTATCCACGCTTGAAATTGGCTAGAAATCTGCTTAAAGATGATGGGGTTATTTTTATTAGTATTGATGATAATGAAGTGACTAATCTTAGGAAGCTTTGTGATGAGATATTTGGGGAGGATAATTTTGTTGCTTCTTCTGTTTGGCAAAAAAAATATGGACCAGCAAACGATGCCAAATATATATCTCAAACACATGAGTCAATTCTTATCTATGCTAAAAATCTTCAATTTTGGATACCAGGGATTTTGCCAAGAACAGAAGAACAATTAAAAGCTTTCTCTAATCCAGATAATGATGAAAGAGGACGTTGGAGAGCAAGTGACTTATCAGTTAGAACTTATTCACTTAGTGGAGAGTATACAATTGTTGGACCAAATGGAGAAGAATATAATCCACCTGCAAGCCGTGCTTGGGCAGTAAATCAAGATAGATTTTTTGAACTACAAAAAGACAATAGAATTACTTTTGGAAAAGATGGTACAAGTAGACCAATGTTTAAAAAATTTCTTACAGAAGTAAGACAGGGAATTACTCCAGAAACTTGGTGGAATAGAGATAAAGCAGGAGATAATAAAATTGCCCGTTACGAAATTAAAGATATTTTTCCAGAAAATATTTTTGACACACCAAAACCTACTAAACTAATACAATTAATTTTACAAATAGCTAATACTGTAGATTCTGACATAATATTAGATTTTTTTTCAGGTTCTGCAACAACAGCACATTCTGTAATACAATTAAATAGCAAAAACAATGGAAATAGAAAATATATATGTGTTCAACTTCCAGAAGAAACAAATAAAAAAAGTGCAGCCTATAAAGCAGGATATAAAAATATCTGCGAAATAGGAAAAGAGCGTATCCGAAGAGCTGGAGATAAGATTCTGAATCAAGTTCAGAATAACAGCAGTCGTCATTCTGAACTTGATTCAGAATCTCTTGATATAGGCTTCAAAGTCTATAAACTAGATAGCTCAAATATAAAAGAGTGGGATAGCGACTTTGATAACCTTGAAACAAACCTACTAGATGCAGTAAACAACATCAAATCAGATAGAAGCAGCGAAGACCTACTCTACGAAATCCTCTTAAAATACGGCTTAGACCTAACCCTACCAATAGAAGAACTAACCATAGAGGGTAAAACAGTCTACAACATAGGTTTCGGAGCCTTAGTAGTCTGCCTAGACGACAATATAACCATAACCGTAGTCCAAGCCATAGCTGAGTTTATAAAAGAGCAAGTAGTCTATGATGAAGAGAAGATTCCTATGCCCTTGGGTGAAAAACGACATGCAAGAGTAGTATTTAAAGATAAAAGCTTTGCCGATACAAATGTGAAGACTAATGCTATACAGGTATTGAAACAGTTTGATATTGATGAAGTTGTGAGTATATAAGATGAAAATCAAAAAAGTAATAATTCAAAATTTTAAATGTTTTAAAAATTTAGAACTTAAACTTAACAGCGGATTGAATATTCTAGTTGGAAATAATGAAGCAGGGAAATCAACAATTATTGAAGCAATCCATTTAGCTTTAAGTGGATTGTTTAATGGCAAATATATTAAATATGAATTGACACAATATCTTTTTAATAATGAAAGTGTAAATGAATATCTTAAAAATCCAAATGAATTACCTTCTATTTTAATAGAAATATATTTTGAAGATGATAGTTATCCACTTTTTATGGGAAATGCAAATAGTGAAAAAAAAGATAAAGAAAGTGGAGTATCATTTAAAATCGCATTTGATGAAAGTTATAAAATGGAATATAACGAATTATTAAAAAAAGGTGATATTAAAACATTACCCATTGAATATTATGAAATTTCTTTAATAACTTTTGCTAGAGATGCCATAACACCAAAAGTTTTACCAATAAAATCAGCATTAATTGATTCTACAAGTGGAAAATATCAAAATGGTTCAGATATTTATATATCAAGAATTGTTAAAGAAAATTTAGAACATAAAGATATTGTAAATATATCACAAGCTCATCGAAATATTAGAGATTTATTTAATGATGATAAAGCTATCGTAGAAATCAATAAAAAAATTCAATCTTATTCTAATCTGTCAGATAAAGAAATTAAGCTATCTGTAGAACTTTTATCTAAAAATGCTTGGGAAAATAGTTTGATGACATATTTAGATGAAGTGCCTTTTCATTTTATTGGAAAGGGCGAACAATGCATAATAAAAACATCATTAGCATTAAGTCATAAGAAAACAAAAGAAGCTAATTTATTATTGATAGAAGAGCCTGAAAATCACTTAAGTCATACAAAATTAAATCAACTCATTAAGCAAATCAAAGAAAATAATGAAGAGAAGCAGATGATCATTTCAACTCATAGCAGTTTTGTAGCCAATAAACTAGGATTAAATAATTTAATTTTTTTAAATGATAAAAAAGTTTCCAAATTAAGCGAACTTAACTCTGATACAAAGTTGTTTTTTGAAAAAATTGCTGGTTATGATACTTTGAGATTAATTTTATGTAAAAAAGCAATTTTAGTAGAGGGCGATTCTGATGAACTAGTTATTCAAAAAGCATATATGTTAAAAAATAATGGAAAATTACCAATAGAAGATGGGGTTGATGTTATTTCAGTTGGTATTTCATTTAAAAGATTTTTAGAAATAGCGGAAAAAATCAGTATAAACGTCGCGGTAGCAACTGATAATGATGGTAATATTTATGCTATAGATAAAAAGTATGAAAACTATTTAGGGAAAAATAAAAAAATAACAATTGGAATTTGTTTTGATGATATTGTCGATAGTGGAAGTTTAGTGATTGGTAAAAAACCATTTAATTATAATACATTAGAGCCAAAAATTTTAAAAGAAAATAGCTTAGATGTTTTAAATGATATTTTTAACACTAAATACAAAACAGAAGATGATTTGTTAAAATATATGCATGGCAATAAGACAAATTGTGCATTAAAGATTTTTGATACTGATAAAAATATTAAATTTCCAGATTATATTTTAAAGGCAATAAAATAGAATGTCTACAACCAATAAGTTAATTATTGCAGGAGCTGGCACAGGGAAAACAACTTTTTTAGTTGATGAAGCATTAAAAACTAGTGAAGAAGTATTAATTACAACTTTTACAGAAGCTAATGAAAAAGAAATTAGAAAAAAATTTATAGAAATAAATAATTTTATTCCAAACAATGTAACCATTAAAACTTGGTTTTCTATGCTGATACAACATGGTGTGAAACCTTATCAAAGTTATTTATTTGATAAAACAACAACAGGTCTACTTCTAGTTGATAAACAATCAGGATTGAAATATAATGGTGGAAAATTTCCAGTTTATTATAAAGAAGAAGAAACTGAAAAACATTATTTCAGTAAAAGTTATAAAATTTATTCAGATAAGTTGTCAAAATTTGTAATAAAATGTAATGAAAAAAGTGAAAATGCAGTATTTGACAGAATAGATAATATTTATAACTATATTTTTATTGATGAAGTTCAAGATTTAGCAGGATATGATTTAGAGATTATTCAACAGTTCTTTAAAATTAGTTCAAATGTTATTTTAGTAGGAGATCCTAGACAAACAACTTACAAGACTCATCATGAAAGATTAAATGCTAAGTATAAAGATGGAAAAATTAAAAACTACTTAGAAGATAAATGTAAAAAAATAGATTATATTATTGATGAAGATACTTTAAATTGTACATATAGGAATAATAAACTTATTTGTGATTTTTCATTAAAATTGTACCCAGAGTATAAAATATTAGAATCTAAACAAAAAGAGAGCAAAGAGCACCTTGGCATATATTTTATAAAGAAAAAAGATGTTGATAAGTATTTAGAACTATATGAATCAATACAACTAAGAGACTCAAGAAAAACTAAAATAAATACGAACTTTAATGCTATGAATATAGGAGAGTCTAAAGGATTAGGTTTTGATAGAGTTCTTATTTATCCAACTAAACCATTTATAAATTGGATTATAAATAATGATTTTGATTTAAAACATGCCAGTAGATCAAAACTATATGTAGCTATTACTAGAGCAAGGTATAGTGTGGGTATTATTTATGATTATACTGATGACACTAATGTAGATAATATTGAAAACTGGAGAGATAATGCCAACTAAAACAACCATAAAATGTCCAAACTGTAACATAGATATAGATGTAAATGATATACTTTATCATCAGTTAGAAGATGAACTCAAAGAGAAAAATCTTGCTGAAGAGAAAAAACTTCAAGAAGAGATAGCAAAAAAAGAAAAAGAGTTTAAAAAGGCTAAAGAAGACTTAGAAACTCAACAAGTTGCCATACAAGAACAACAAGAAAAGTTTGATGATGAACTAAAAAAGGCAACCCAGCTACAACTCAAAGTTGAAAAAAAGAAACTTCAAGAGAGTATCAAAAAAGAGTTAGCAGAGGAACAAAGTGAGTCTATAGCCTTACTAAAAAAAGAGCTTGATGAAAAATCAAATCAAGTGAAAGAGCTTAACAAAAGTAAGGCAGAAATAGAAAAGCTTAAACGAGAAAAAGAAGAGATAACTTCAAAGGTTCAAGCTGAAGCAGAGATAGCTTTAACTCAAAGACTGCAAGTTGAAAAACAGGCGATTCAAAAAGCTTCAGATGAGCAAAATGAGTTAAAACTCAAACAAAAAGAAGAACAACTCAAACAGCTTCAAGAACAGTTACAGATTGCTCAACGAAAAGCAGAACAAGGAAGTATGCAACTTCAAGGGGAAGTTCAAGAGTTGGCGATAGAAGAGTATCTTGCGGATAAATATCCTTTTGATGTAATCGAAGAGATTAAAAAAGGGGCTAGAGGTGCTGATTGTATTCAAATCGTGCATACTAGAGAGATTCAAAATTGTGGAAAAATTTATTATGAGAGTAAACGCACTAAAGATTTTCAAAAAACTTGGATAGAAAAATTTAAAGCAGATATGAGAGATAAGGCTGTAGATGTTGGTGTTTTAGTCACGGAAGTTTTACCACCTAGTTTGGAAAGAATGGGGTTAGTTGATGGTATTTGGATTTGTACTTTTGAAGAGTTCAAAGGGCTATCTTCTGTTCTAAGAGATGGTATCATCAAGATACATCATGCTAAAAAAAGTGAAGAAAATAAAACAGATAAAATGAGTCTACTCTATGGATATCTAACAAGCAGAGAATTTAGTATGCAAATAGAAGCAATAGTTGAAGGTTTTACAACTATGAAGAGTGATCTCGAAACTGAAAAACGCTCAATGGCTAGGATTTGGAAACAAAGAGATAAGCAGATAGAAAAAGTTCTTGACAATACTATTGGGATGTATGGTTCCATCAAAGGCATTGCAGGGAACGCCATCGGCAACGTTAAGGCTTTGGAACTTCCTTATAGTGATATTGAAGAAGATGAAACTTAGATGAAAAAACAAATCCGAAACTCAACAGCAGAATTTTTAATGTTTACTTCTCAAACTGGTGAAAATAGTATAGAAGTTAAAGTGGAAGATGAAACAGTTTGGCTTACTCAAAAACTTATAGCCCAACTTTTTGATAAGGGAAGAAGTACTATAACCGAACATCTTAAAAATATATTTTTAGAAGACGAGCTTGAAGAAAAAACAGTGTGTCGGGAATTCCGACATACTGGAACAGATGCTAAGAGCTATGCTACTAAGTTTTATAATCTAGATGCAATTATTTCTGTAGGCTATAGAGTAAACTCAAAAAAAGCAACTCAGTTTAGACAATGGGCGACACGGGTTTTAAGTGAGTTTGCGATAAAAGGTTTTGTGCTTGATAACAAACGCCTTGAGAATGGCGCTTATTTGGGTGAAGAGTATTATGAAAGTTTATTGGCTCAAATCAGAGAGATACGACTGAGTGAGAGAAAGTTTTATCAAAAAGTTACAGATATATATGCCACAAGTTTGGATTATAACAAGGATGATACGACAACGAAAGCTTTTTTTGCAAAAGTGCAAAATAAACTCCATTTTGCTATTCATGGAAATACAGCATCCGAACTTATCTATAGTAGAGCTAATAGTCAAAAAGAACAGATGGGCTTAACATCTTGGAACAATGCTCCAGATGGAAAAATAGTTAAAACGGATGTAGTCATTGCTAAAAATTATCTTATGCAAGATGAACTAGAATCTCTTGGTCGAGTTGTAAATGCCTACTTAGATTTAGCCGAAGATAGAGCTAAAAGAAATATACCTATGACTATGAATGATTGGTCACAGCGTTTAGATATGTTTTTAGAGTTTACTGATAGAGAGATTTTAAAAGATAGTGGAAAAATAAGTGCTAAACTAGCTAAAGAGTTCGCACTTAGTGAGTTTGAAAAATATAGGATAGTTCAAGATAGACTTTTTGAATCAGATTTTGATAAATTAATAAAAGAGATTGAGAGCAAATAATGAAAATACAATTTGAAAGTGATTTAGGATATCAAGATAGAGCGATAGCTTCCATAGTAGATATTTTTGAGGGTCAAGAGATTTGCCAAAGCAACTTTAGTATCGTAAGACCTCAAACCAAAGGGCAGAAAACTACTGCTGACTTTAATGACCTTGGTATCGGTAATAGACTTGAACTTTTAGATGATGAGATACTTGCCAATGTTCAAAAAATTCAACTTAGAAATGGACTTCCCCAATCTAAAAAATTAACTTCTATGGACTTTTCAATAGAGATGGAGACAGGAACAGGCAAGACCTATGTTTATTTAAAGTCTATCTTTGAGATGAATAAGCGATATGGATTTACGAAGTTTATTATCGTTGTGCCATCTATCGCCATAAAAGAGGGAACAAAAAAGACACTTGAAATCACGAGTGAGCATTTTAAAACTCTTTTTGATAATGTAAATTACGACTCATTTATATATGATAGTTCTAACTTAGAACAAGTAAGAGATTTTGCTACAAGTAGTGATATTCGTATAATGGTTATAAATATTGATGCATTTAGAAAAAGTTTTACAGACCCTACAAAGAACAATAAAGCTAATATTATCCATAGAGAAAACGATAGACTCAATGGACAAAAACCAATAGAATTTATCGCTTCTACAAATCCTATACTTATCATAGATGAGCCTCAGAGCGTTGCAAATACTCCAAAGGCGAAAGAAGCTATTGAAACTCTTAATCCTCTTTGTAGACTAAGATATAGTGCTACACACATAGAAAAATTCAACCTTATGTATAAACTAGATTCTATTGACGCTTATGAACAGCAACTAGTCAAACAGATAGAAGTAGCCAATGTAAAACTTGAAGACACCTCAAACAGAGCATATATAAGACTAGTAAGTGTTAAGGCTAATCCTAGAAGTGCAAAAATTGAAATATATGTCATACAAAATGGTTCTACTAAACGTAAAATTATAGTAGTTAAGAGTACAGATGATCTTTATGAAAAGTCTAATGGTCGTGATGTCTATGATGGTTATACAATCAACGATATTTACATAGAAAAAGGCAGTGAATATATAGAGTTTCTAAATCAAGAAGTTGTGAGGATTGGCGAAACTGTAGGCGATGCTGATGATGACTGTATCAAAAGATTACAGGTACGAAAAACGATAGAAGAGCATTTAGATAAAGAGCTTCGTTTAAAAGCAAGAGACATTAAGGTTTTAAGTCTATTTTTTATTGATAGAGTGGCTAATTATAGAAGTTATGACGAAAAGGGAAATGAAGTTAAAGGTAAATATGCCCTATGGTTTGAAGAAGAATTTAAAATAATCTCTAAAAAACCAAAATATAATACTCTGTTTGGAGATGTAGATATTGCTACAGAAGTAGAAAAAATACACGATGGATATTTCGCACAAGATAGCAAAGGTCGTATAAAAGATAGCACTGGTAAAAATAAAGATGATGAAAGTGCTTTTGATAAAATTATGAAAAATAAAGAGACGCTACTAAGTTTTAGTGAACCTCTTAGATTTATATTTTCTCACAGTGCTTTAAAAGAGGGATGGGATAATCCTAATGTATTTCAAATCTGTACATTGAATGAAACTAACTCTGTAATGAAAAAACGCCAAGAGATAGGTCGTGGTTTACGAATATGTGTAAATCAAGATGGTCAAAGAGTGAGAGGGTTTGATGTAAATACTTTAACCGTGATGGCAAATGAGAGTTATGTAGATTTTGCAAAAGGGCTTCAGAATGAATATGAAAAAGATTGTGGTATAACTTTTGAGGATATTAGCAAATATGTTAAAGATGCAAATGATAAGAAACTTATCACTCTAAACAAAGAAGTTTATCTTAGTGAAGAGTTTAAAGCACTATGGGAGCAAATAAAGTATAAAACTACTTATAGAGTTGATTTTGATGTTGAAAAACTTGTTAAAGAGTGTGCAAAACATATAGCTAATGACCTTACCGTCGGAAAGATAAAATATCTTTATTCAAAAGCTACTAACAAAATCACTAAAGCTGGTGTAGAGATTATTGATGAGACTATTAAAAACGACCCATTAAACAGTGAGATTATTGACTTTGAACTACCCGACATAGTAACTTATTTACAGAATGAAACTAATCTAACACGCCGTAATATTGTTGATATTCTCATAAAAAGTGGGAAATTACAAGGGTTTAAAAATAATCCTCAAAAATTCATAGATGGTGCTATAAAAATTATTAAAAAAGTTATGAGTATATTTATTGTTGATGGTATTAAATACCAAAAGTTAGGCAATGAATTTTACTACTCTCAACAATGTTTTGAAGACCAAGAACTTTATGGATACCTTTCTTCAAATATGATAGAAAATCGTGAAAATAAATCTATCTATACTCATACAGTTTATGATTCAACTATTGAAGAGAATTTTGCCATTGAATTTAACAGAAATGAAAAAGTTAAACTTTTCACAAAACTACCAAAATGGTTTAAAATCAATACACCGCTAGGGACATATAACCCTGACTGGGCTGTTATGATAGTAGAAGAAAATGAGGAGAAACTTTACTTTGTAGTTGAGAGTAAAGGGAGTGATTTAGGTTTAGATATTAAAACTTCTGAATCTTCTAAAATAGAATGTGCTAAAAAACATTTTGCTGAGATATCTACTGAAGTAAAATTGGTTCAGTCTGATAATTTTAGAAACTTTAGTGAGCATTTTTAATCAACAAACAGAAAAATTATATTAAATAGTTTACACAGTTTATTTTATGGTCTCAAAAAAAGTTGATATCCAAATCCTTTAATATTTTTTATTAATTTTTTTGAAGTTTTAGCTCTTAATCTTCTTATAAAAGTTCTAACTCTTTCATCAGAGACCTCAGCACTCCATAAACTCTCTTTAATTATCTGATCATCTATAATATTATTTTTACTCTCAAGTAATAATGATAAAAAAATAATCTCATTTTTTGTAAGTGGAACAAATCTGTCATTTTTATATAACGCGTTAGTTGTTTTGTTATATATAAAATCTTCATCTAGTTTAATATGTTTATCATCAAGTTTAGAGGTGATACTACTTATATAATCTAGTAAATCATCTGGATCAAATGGTTTTACAAAATATTTTGTAATTCCTATATCTATTGCATTAAAAAGTTTATCTTTTTCAGAAAATGCACTTAAAATAATTATGGGAGTATTTGGATTTATTTGTCTTAACTTTTCTGCCATAGCAAGTCCAGAGAGTTTGGGCATCTCTATATCAGTAATAACTATATCTGGCTTTATTTTTAAAAACAGTTCTTTACCCTCTATACCATCTGAAGCGATAGTAAAACTAAAAAAACTATCCCCTATAGCATCTTTTAAAAGTCTTGCTAAATTTACTTCATCTTCTACAAGAAGAACTTTTAACTCTTTTAAGGCTTTATTTTTCATTATTTTCCAATGGGATTTTTATACTAAAGGTTGTTGTTCTTTTCCTACTTTTTACATCTATTGTACCATTTAGACCTTGCTCACATATCATCTTCGACATAAACAAACCTAACCCTGTACCACGACTTTTATGTTTTGTAGTAAAGTATGGCTCAAATATTTTATCTATGCTAGTCTTAGATATTCCACCAGCATTATCTTGTATCTCTATCAATGCAAAATTTTTTCTTTTTTTGATACTTATATTTATCTCTTTGATTAGTATTGAATTACTTATAAAAGCGTCTTTTGAGTTAGTAATTAGATTTATTATAACTTGTGTTAACTCATTTGTCACTCCAAGCACTTCTATATCTATAAAGTCTGTTTTTATATTTATCATCTCTTCATTAATAATTTTATCTAAAAGGCCGATTGATTCCTTAATACTATCATTTATATTAAAATAGTGTTTCTCTTTTTGTGGAGTGAAAAAATTAGTAAAATCGTCTATGGTATTTGACATATTTTTTATAATATTTTTGCTTTCATTATAAAACTTACTTAAATCCTCTAGGTTTTCATTTTTTGCAGCTTTTTTTATACTAAACATAGCAAGATTAAGTTCTGTTAGAGGTTGTCTCCACTGATGTGCTATATTTGCAAGCATTTGACCAAGACTTGCATGTCTTGATTGCCAAAACATAACACGTTGTTTTTTTTCATTTTTACTAATCTCTTCTTCAACTCTTTTTTCTAATGTTTTATTTAATTCTTTTAACTCTTTTGTTTGTTTAGCTACTCTTTTTTCTAGAGTTTTATTTAACTCTTCATACTCTATTTCTTTTTGAAATAATTGCTCTTTTAAAATCACTTCTTTAGTTACATCATACCTAATAGCAATATATTCAATTATGTTTCCATTTTCATCAAGTATAGGCGTTACCGTGGTATTTACATAAAAAGAAGATCCATCTTTTGCTAGATTTTGAACAGTGGCTTTATATGTTTGCTTGCTTTTAATTGTGTCCCATAAAAGTTTGAATATATTTTCATCAATATCAGGGTGTCTAACAATATTATGATTTTGTCCTATAAGTTCACTTCTTGAGTAGCCACTTATATTACAAAACTCATCATTTACAAAAGTGATAATTCCATCAATATCTGTTTTAGAAACGATATTGCTGTTTTGTATTGCTTCTTTATATTGTTCTAACATATTAGGACTACTTTAACTTGCTCCAGTTATTTCCTATATTAATACTAGCTTTTAATGGAATATTTAGCTTCATAATATCTTCCATAATAATTTTAAACTTAGCACCTAAAATTTCTGCTTCATTTTCACTTACTTCAAAAATAAGCTCATCATGAATTTGCAAAAGCATTTTTGCATTTAATTTTTCATCCTCAATAATTTTATGGATTTTATTCATAGAAAGCTTTATAAGATCGCTTGCACTTCCTTGAAAAAGAGAATTAACTGATTCTCTCTCAAAAGCAGCTCTGAACATTGGTGTTGCATTTTCATAATCAAAATATCTTCTACGCCCAAGTAAAGTTTCAACATATCCAAATTCTTTAGAATTATCTACAATGGAGCGAAAATAAGTTCTAACTGTTGGAAAACTCTCAAAATATTTTTCTATAATTTCTTTAGCTTCTTTTGTACTTATGCCTAAAGTATCTGAAAGTTTTTTAGGTCCCATCCCATAAAGAAGCCCAAAATTTACTGTTTTTGCAATGTTTCTTTTACTTGCAGCTTCCTCCTCGCCAAAAAGAGCGATAGCAGTCTGCATATGTATATCTTTATTCTGAGTAAATGCATCAACTAAAACACTATCTTGTGAGAAATGAGCAAGTAGCCTAAGCTCTATTTGAGAATAATCTATTCCTATAAGCTTTTTACCCTCTCCAGCTACAAATGCTTCCCTTATCTTGTTACCAAGTTTTGTTCTTGTAGGGATGTTTTGTAAGTTTGGATTTTTTGAGCTAAGTCGTCCTGTTGCAGTTCCAGTTTGTACAAAAGATGTATGTATTCTTGAGTTAGTACTCTCTTTTGATAATTTTAAAAGTGGTTCTATATATGTAGAGTAGAGTTTATATACTTCACGGTACTCTAGAAGAGATGGGATAATCTCATGAGCATCTTTAAGTGAATTTAAAACTTGTTCATTTGTTGAGTAGCCAGTTTTGGTTTTTTTACCAACTGGTAGTCCAAGGTGCTCAAAAAGAATGCCTCCTAGTTGTTGAGTAGAATTAATGTTAAATTCACTACCAACTAAAGTATAAATTTTCTTAGTCAACTCACTTAGAGTCTCTTTTGCTTCAACTAAAAATTTCTCTAAAAAGGCACTATCTACCTCTATCCCCTCTTTTTCCATTTTTAAAAGTGTGTTTATAAAAGGAATTTCTATCTCACTTGCTTCTCTTATCAAGTGAGATGCATTCTGAAGCTCTAACTTCTCTAAAAACACGTTATAAAGTTTTAGAGTAATGTAAGCATCTTCTGCTGCATACTTACAAGCATCTTCAAGTTCAACACTTGCGAAAGTCTCTCCTTTTTTAACTGTGTCTTTAAAAGCTACCATGGAATGATTTAGAAGTGCATCTGAGAGTTTATCAAGTGAGAGTGCACTCTCTGGGTTTATAAGCCAAGCAAGTATCATAGAGTCTGAAAAAACCTCTAAAGTATCATCATCTAAAAATCTTGATATAAAATGCAGGTCAAACTTTATATTATGCCCCACTACTTTAAAATTAAATATCTTCCTTATAGCTATTTTAGAATCTTCTATACTAATTTGTTCTAATACACCAAGGTAAAAGTGAGCGAATGGCACATAATACGCTTGAGTATCATTAAAACAAAAACTAAAACCTACAAGTGAGTTTTTCTCATAATCTAGCCCTGTAGTCTCTGTGTCAAAAGCTACTATAGTCTCAGGAGTTAAAGTATTTAAAATTTTATTTAACTCTTTTATATCTGTTAATAGTATTGTTTTAAACTCCAGTTTTCTAGTCTCTTGTATCTCCACTTCAACTTTTTTTATAGCTTCTTGTTTTGTTGAATCTGAAACTATATTTTTTGCATGTAAAACTCTAAGCACTGCATTTTGCTCATATTTAACAAGTTCATCATAGATATTTAAAAATGGATTCTCTATATCCATTATATACTCATCAAAATTAAACTCACAAAATACATCATGTTTTAGAGTTACAAGTTCTTTTGACATGTAAGCATTATCTTTTGAATCTATAAGTTTTTTTTGTACACCAGCTGGCTTTATATCATCTATATTTGCATATATATTATCTAAAGTACCATACTCTACTAAAAGTTTTTCAGCTCCAACTTTTCCAACTCCTTTTACTCCAGGAATATTATCTGCAGAATCTCCTAAAATGGATTGATAATCAATAAACTGCTTTGGAGTAACACCATATTTTTCAAAACAAGCATCTTCGTCCATGCTTTTTTTCTTAATAGCATCAATTACGGTAACAATTCCATCATCTATTAACTGATATAAATCTTTATCATGTGAAACCACTCTTACTATATAACCTTTTTCTTTTGCAAGATGTGTTACTGTAGCAATCATATCATCAGCTTCAAAACCAATTTTTCCAAGAGTCTTATAACCCATTTTATCTATCCACTCTATAGCAATTGGTAATTGCATTGTAAGTTCTGGTGGAGGTGGTTTTCTATGGGCTTTATAATTTGAATCTATATCATTTCTGAATGTTGGACCCTTTGTATCAATAGCAAAAATTAGATAATCACTATCATGTTGTTTTTGAAGTGTTGATATAAAGTTTGTAAAACCTGTTAGTAATCCAGTAGGAAAACCATTTTTATTTTTAAGATGTTGTGGAAGTGCATAAAAACTACGAAAGAAAAAACCAAAAGTATCTATAATTGTAACTATTTTAGACATTTCTATTGTAATTCCACTATCTCATTAATTGTATTCTCTAATAGTTTACAATTATACCCTGCATCTTCTGCTTTTTTAAGTCCTATATTAATAGCAACTTCAGATAAAGGTTTATTTATTGGGATAATTGTTTTAACTATATTCAAAGCTATACTATACTCTTTTATTTCATTCGTTGCTTCAGATGGATTGTCTGCATATTTTATTATCTCTATAAATTCATCATTAAAATTCCAGTGTTGAAATACTAATGCTGTAACTTCACTACAAGTCACTCCAACATAAGATTTTTCAACCATTGCCAAATTATTTGAAGTTTCAACTTCACTTGCAAATGTTATAACTTCATCATCTTGAATAACACTACTAGCAATAAGTATTTTTCCTGTCTCTTGCAAAAATGCTGCTAAGTATAATTTATCTGCTTTTTGTTTGTTAATTTGTTTGTACCATTTTAACATCAGAGTTGCTTGAAGTGATGAAATATGTGCAAATTTTTCTGATGTTATTCCATATGGTTGCATATCAACATTTAAAAGATTTTTTACTGATTTGCCTATAGCAATTGAACGAGTTAGACCCATACCAAATAAGCTTACAGCTTGAGCGGCATTTTTAATCTCTCTTGCAAAACCATAAAGAGGTGAGTTTGCAGTTTTTAAAAGATTCGCTATAATCATTGGATCACTCTCTATTGTTTTTGCCATATCATAAATAGTTGAATTTTCATCTGCATAAATTCTATTTATATTTATTATAGTCGCTGAAAGAGGTGGAAGTGACTTAATACTATCTATTATTGAACTATTCAACGGTGTCCCTTTTTTTAAAGTTATTATATCATTTTAAATATAATTTTAAAAAAAAACTACTCTTATTTAAAAAAAAGCAACTATACATCACTTATTTTGGGCACATCTAAAATATCTAACAATACTCTTTTTCACAATGTTGTATCTCAAACTCCAATGTAGAATGTACAATGGAAAAATTATCTTTTAACAAGTTTTTTAACTGATTTTTTATCTCTTTATATGTGTTAAAATTTTTAATCTGTACATGAGCTTCAAGAGCATTTTTATGCTCATCTAAGCGCCAAATATGTAAATGGTGAATATTTATAACGCCATCAATTATCATCATCTCTTTGATAACATCTTCAGTATTAATGTTTTTAGGAGTTCCCTCCATAAGAATATGTATAGTCTCAGGCAAGAGTGTAGTTGCTTGGTAAAGAACATAGGCTGCAATGAGCAAAGTTATCGCTGTATCACTCCAATACCACTCATACATGATTATAAGGCTTCCTGCTACAATAACTCCTATAGAAGCTAATGCATCAGATATATTATGTAAAAAAGCTGCACGGATATTGATACTATCTTTAGACATTTTGTATGTTAATATAGCCGTTACTACATCTATTACAAGAGCAATGCTAGCCACAATTACCACCACCCAACCCTCTATAATTTGAGGTTCATATATACGCCATAGTGCTTCATAAATTAAATAAATTCCTATGATTACAAGGGTAATAAGGTTAATAAGAGTAGCAATAATTTCAGCTCGCTTATATCCAAAACTTTTAAAATTATCTGCTGATTTTCTTCCTATTTTTCGTGCTACATAAGCTATTAAAAGTGAAGCTGCATCACTAAAATTATGTAATGCATCTGCAATTAAAGATAGGCTTCCAGAGATAATACCACCTATAATTTGTGCTAATGTTAAAAGCATATTGATAGCTATAGCCCATACTAAACGAGTGTCATTTATACTATCTAGTTCATTATAATGATGGCTATAGCTCATTTTTTCCTCTCAGTAGAGATACTTACGCTTTAGTATTATAATATCTTTTTATTCCTTTTGCTTTAATACCATACTTAAAAATATATATTCATACTGAAATAATTATTCAGTATGACATTCAGTAATTGTTTTTTCTTCTCTTGATATATAATCATATCCATTGTAGATAGTATATGAACCATAAAGTATAACAGCAAAAGAGGATAAACTCATCATCATATTTCTAAAACTTGTTGCTGTTGAGAGTGAAGCTAAAAAACCAAGAGAAAACATTGCAGGAATTGTACTAAGACCGAAAATAGCCATAACTAAAGCACCATAAAGTGGGCTTGCTGTACTTGCAGCTGTTATTGCAAAGAAATAAACAAAACCACATGGTAAAAGACCATTTAACATCCCAAGAGTGAAAAAACTAAGGTTTGATTTAGAATTTAATATCTTTCTAAATGCATTTTTATAAATTGAAGATGATGAAAAAGAATGTTCTACTAATGTCAAAAATTTTATCTTTCCCATAAGTGAGAGTCCAGCTAAAACCATTGCTATTCCAGCTACCACAAGAAGCGTTCCATTTGCATTATTACTAAAAGTGACAACCCCACCTATGGCTCCAAATATTGCACCAAGAGTTGTATAAGTAAAAACTCTACCAAAAGAGTACATTAGATGTGCTGTAGTTTTAGAAACCTTAGAACTCTCAGGTTGAATTTTTATATTAGAGTATGCTAAAACAATTCCACCACACATCCCTATACAATGACCAAAAGAGCCCAAAAATGCAATGCTAATTATAGTTATAATATTTACTGTTTCCATATAATAAAATTAAATTCCTAAAAGTTGTTTTTTTATAAGTGGATTTTTTAGAGTTTCGCCTCTTAACATTTTTAATCGCATTGTATCAAAATTTATGTATGAGTCTTTTTTATTTTCATAAGCTCCAAATCCATAACCCATCGCTGTTTTATCAGTAAGTGAGTAAAAAGCATCTCTTGCATCTATATACTTTTTAGTATCTCTGCTCATTACCCATATAACTGCACTATCTTTAAATTCTTTATCTTCAAGCCATTTAATTAATCCACCATGATCATGAAAAAACCAACTTTTTCCATTTTTCGTTATCACTTGAGATATATCTGTTAAGTCATTAATGACCATCCCACAATCACTATCTTGAAATTTCCCTAGCTCTACATTTATAGGTATTTGATCTATATTTCCTTTACTCACTACTATCATTTTTTTACTTGATGCAAGAGATAAAAAGATTCCTACTATAACTATTACAATACTTACAACAACTAAAAAAGGGGCTATTTTTTTCATTATTACTAAAAACTCCATATTATTTGAAAAATCAAAGATATTATAAAATTTAATTTGATTTAATAGTTTTTATCTAATATTAAAACTATGTTTATCATCATCTTATAATAACTTTGTTACATTTATGTTAAAACTATCTTCGTTTGTTACCCTTACCTAAATCATCATAAATCATAAATGTAGCTAAATCATCTTTTATCTCATCACTTAAAGAATCCCAAAGTTCTTGTTTTTTAGCAAATCTTTTTAAATCTTCTTTTTTACTTCTTTTTAAATCTCTAATAAGATAATGGTAACGAACTATCTTTTTTGTATACTCACTTATAAATGACCAATTTTTAATTATTTGATAACTTTTTTCCTCGTGGTCTGTAAAGCTGTATTCACCATATTTAATATCTTCACTATCATACTTATAAGCAGTAAATGGTTTGCCAATATCATGTAATAAAGCAGCCGCAAAAAACTTTAATTCTCTAGCTTTTATAATATTAAATGTAACTCGTAAGGTATGAATAAATACTCCATGCTGGTGCCATTTATTTTGTATAAAAAATAAAGATTCTAAAAATGCAATAGAATAAAATTTATTATTTATACCCTTCAAAAATTCTCTTTTACCATAGGATGACATACCTGAACTGTTTCTTTTAAATCCTGTTTTTGAATATGTGTATATATCTGTGTTGTCAAAAGTGAGGCATGACCAAGAAGTTCTTGAACAACTCTTAAGTCTGCTCCTCCACTAATCAGAGCAGTTGCATATGAATGACGCAGTACATGTGGAGATACACCTAAATATTTTTGAGTTATTTTGTAAGCTGATATTCTACTTAGATTATCGCCTTTATAATTACACCAAACAAACTCTTTTTGACTTTTAATTTCATCTAAATAGCTGTCTATTGCTTCTTTTGCAATACTAGCAATTGGAACGATTCTTTCTTTTTCACCTTTTGCATGTCTTATCTTTAACCAATTATCTTCTATATCTTCTTTTTTTAGTGCTAAACACTCACTTATTCTAGTTCCTGTTGCATATAAAAAAAGTATAAGAGCATAATCACGAAGCCCAATTAATGTTGTTTTATCTATAAGAAGTAAAGAGTTTTGTATCTTTTCGTATGAAAGAAATTTTGGTAATAATTTTGGAATTTTTGCAAGTTTAAGTTTTGATTTTTTTTCTAAAAACTGGCTCTTGTAACAAAAATCAAAAAAGGAATTAACTGAAGATAGTTTTCTATTTAAAGTTCTTTTATTATTGTAATTACTTAAACCTTTTAATAAAGTTTTTGAATTTAGTTGTATAAGAGGCTTCTTTAAAGTTTTTTCTAGAGAACCTAAATCACTGCTATAAGCTTGTATGCTTTTTTTACTAAGAGCTTTTATAACAGTTATATACTCTAAAAAAGCTTCTAACTCTTTTGACATTTTACTACTTTACCGAAATATACTCATCATTTATATAGAAAATCTTATCATCTATAAATACATAACCATCATCTACATCAACATCATAAATACTATATTTTGATAAGTTTTTTGAAGCCTCTATAAGATAGCCCTCTTTTTCTAAAAGATAAAGCTTATCATTGTTAATTATCATTCCCAAAAAGTGAGCAAAAGGAAATTTTATTTTTGCATTTTGCTGAAGATCTGGTGTTAAAGATATAACTTCGCCCTGTTTGGTAGCTATAAAAATATTTTCGCCATCACTAATTATATTTCTTATATCGTAGTTTTCTCTTATCTCTTTTTGAGCTAAAGAGAGTATTTTATTTCCTGTTGCGGCAATCACTTTAGAGTCAATCAAATCAAAGTATATGATATTATTAAAATATTCTTGGGAACTAACTATAACAGTTCTTAATTTCTTTTTTATTTTAGTGTTTATTACAACTATTTTTCCATCTAGTGTTGAAAATAAAACAACATCATCCCTAAAATAAGGCTTTACCATCTTTGAATCAACAACAACTGGCGCTTCACCCTGTTCTTTTAAAAGAAGTTCTTTATTTGCGATTGAGTAAAGAGCCATCTCATTATTTGTAAAAAGAACAGCTAAAATATCATTTTTAATACCTGCTGTAGCAATAGTTCTCTTCAGTTTAAACTTTTCAACCATTGTTTTATCTTCAGCAAATGTTAGTGTTAAATCACCATTAATATTTGCACTAATAATCCATCCATCACTATAACCTAAAAGCTTATAATTCTCTGGTATCTGTATATCTAACACCTTACTTAATGCTAATACCTTTCTATCTTCAACCAATGCAGCCTCTGGTGCTATATTTTTAATATCAACTTTACTATTTCCTGCTTTTTTCCAATCATCAACTACATGGTTAGGTTCAAATACTTCTTTTGAACTACAAGCATTAAACACTATCACTATAAATACTATTGTAATTACATATAATTTTTTCAAAATTTTACTTTATTCCATAATGAAGAAGAGTTTGAACCAACTTATATAGTGAAGAATTTTGAGATACTTTTAAGAGTTTATTGTGAGCTTCTTCTATCTTATTTTCTTCAAACAATAAAACTGCACTTTGAACAAGAGCTAAATCTCTATATATTGCATCTTGTGAAGAAGCATAATCATCAAGTGAGGAAGCATCTGTAGCAAGTTCATACTTTGCTAAATCATCTATAATAAGTGTTTTTGTGTTTTTTAGTTTTTTAATTGCTTCTAAATCTTTATTTGCCACAGCTTGTGAAAACATCCAAACATCATAAAGTTCTTGGCTTGAAATTTTTAGCTCACTTAAAGCATTTGTGTCATTTGCATTTTTACTAAGTTTATTAAGAGCAGTATTAGCTGCAAAAATTTTATTATTTAAATTAGCTTCATACGCAAGGTTTCCAGCTACAAAAACTACAATTGCAACAACTGAAGCTATCATCACCTTTTTATATTTTTTTACAAACCTTTCTGTCATAACCGCTTTTTCAAAAAACTTTTCTTCGGAGTTTAACTCCTCTTTAACCATTCTGATATTATCTTTTAAACTCAAAAATATTCCTTTATTTTATACAATAACTAAAAATTACAAAATAATATCGCATAGTTTGTTAAAGTTTCATCAAATTGATATTATTTTTTTGTTACAATCATACATAAAATATTTAAAGGTGGGGAATGCAAGTAGATAACGCACTATTAACAAAATTAGAAAAATTATCATTTTTGAAAGTTTCAGATGATAAAAGAGAAGAGATTATAGAACAATTATCTCAAATAGTTAATTTTGTTGATAATTTAAGTGACTTAGATACACAAGGTGTTGATGATAATTTTGCAATGAATGATAAATCAACTTTTACAAGAGAAGATAAACCAAAATGCAATACAACAATTAATGATGATATTCTTAAAAATGCACCTCAAAGTGGTGATCATTTCTTTATAGTCCCTAAAATAATAGAATAAAATCAAAATTATAATTAATTAAATTAAGGTATTATTATGAGTACAGATCAAACAAAAAAAACCATTGACATTAAAAAACTACTTAAGAGTGTTTTACACTTTGATTCTTCAGATCTTCATTTAGTTCCAGGAAGTGAGCCACAAATTAGGATTGATAAAGAGTTAAAACCTTTAAATCTACCTATTTTAGATGCTAAAGAGATTGAATCTATGGCGTATGCTCTTATAGAAGATAAACAAAAGAAAATTTTTGAAGAACAGAATGAACTAGATTTTTCATTCGAACTTGCTGGTATAGGTCGTTTTCGTGCCAATTACTATCGTACTATTACTGGTATTGGCTGTGCTTTTCGTATGATTCCTATAAAAATACCTTCACTTGATGAATATAATAATAATCCTATTTTTAAAGAGCTTGTTAAAAAAGAGAAAGGTCTGATTTTAGTAACTGGACCAACAGGTAGTGGTAAATCAACAACTCTTGCTTCTATGCTTAATGAAATTAATTTAACTGAGAGAAGACATATTATCACTGTTGAAGACCCAGTTGAGTTTGTGCATCCAAATATTAAATCTCTATTTTCACAAAGAGATGTAGGGGAAAATACAGCATCATTTTCTGCTGCACTTAAATATGCACTAAGACAAGATCCTGATGTAATATTAATTGGGGAAATGAGAGATAAAGAAACTATTTCAGCCGCACTAACAGCTGCTGAAACAGGTCATCTTGTTTTTGGAACACTCCATACAAACTCTGCGCCTGGTACTATTAATCGTATTATAGATGTTTTTGATGCAGGGGAACAACCACAAGTTAGAGCTCAACTTTCATCCTCTTTAGTTGCCGTTATTTCACAGTCACTTATCCCTAGAATAGGTGGTGGTAAAGTTGCTACTCAAGAGGTTTTAATAACAAACCCAGCTGTTCAAAATCTAATCAGAGAAGATAAAGTTCACCAGATATACTCTCAAATGCAATTGAATCAAAATGAAACAAATATGACTACACAAACTGATGAATTAGTTGAATTGTTGATGAAAAAAATTATTTCAAAAGAGAATGCTGTTAAAAACTCAAATAGACCTGAAGAATTTTTAAGAATTGTAGATGAACTTTAATAGAACTCTCTGAATAATCAACCAAACCAAACCAACAATTAGCTAAAATAGATATACCTATAAGACAAGTTTAAGAAACAAATATTCTACTAAGTTTTTTTGATTATGTCGTAAAATACCAAAACGGTAAGAAAAGTATGAAGTTTCCAAGTGAGATAACAAGATGCCCTTTTAAGATAAAAATTTCTTACCGATTCAAATACCTATTGTTTTTTTAACTCTTTATATTTGATTAAGCTCTTGTGTTAATACTTTTTAAGGTTTACACAGTTTATTTTGCACTTTTATATTTTAAGGGCACCTCTAAATATATTTAAAAAAATTATTCTTTTCTAAAGCGTATCATTTTAAATCTTTCGCCAAAATAATCTGGCATTATTAGTATTTTTACTTTTTCTAACTCTTGTTTATAAATCTTTTCTTCAACATTTTCTTTTAGTATTTCTAATAATTCTAAAATTCCCATATTAACAAGTGCTACCATCTGAGCTTTAAATTCAATAAACTTAACTCCTGCATCATTATAAGCATCTTTTATATGCTCAAATGTTACATCATATGTAATATCAGATTTTGCAAAAAATTCTTCTCTTTTAATATTTTCATCTTCATTTTTTGTAAGAAAAAATGGAATAACTTTATGTTTTGTGTAAATTCTAAGCGAAAAGTCAGGACGAGCCGCCATCTCTCCATAATCAAAACTTATAAATTCAAACTTTTTACATGAGTTAGCCATCTCTTTTGCAAATGCTTCATAACCAATAGCTATTTCACCTCTATCTTTATTATATTTATCAGCCTTAGACTTTACCCACTCATTGTCAACATCAAACTCTACATTGTGAGCTTCAACTCTTGCTGTTTTACCTTTGTAGTAAAGCTCACAAGGAAATGCATCAAATATCTCATTTGCAATAAAAAAAGCATTGTCACACTTTAATTCACTTAAAGATTTATAGTGAGTTAGTGAAATTGCATCACCAAAAGACTCATTAAGATAATTTTTTTGGAATTTTTGTAAATCATCAAATTTTTCAATAATTACAAATTTAAAAGTTTTTAATAATTCTGGTTTTAGTGTATAGATAAACTCTATCATATCAGCTAAGAAGTAACCATGATGAGTACCTATCTCACAAATAGTGGCACCTTTAGATAAAAAGCCATCGTCCACCAAAGAGATGATATGTTTAGCAATAGTTCCACCAAAAAATTTACTACTACTTACTGCTGTATAAAAATCTCCACCTTTTCCTATATCTTTGTATGTTGCGTAGTAACCATCAGCTCCATAGAGCCATTCACTCATATACTCACTAAACTTCACTTTTATACATCTCATAAAGGTTTAACAATTCTAATTGTTTATCTATTTCAAATATTTCTATATCATTTTTTTGTATATATACTGAATTTTGTAATAGTTTAACATCATGCTTTGTTTTATATCCAGCACTAAAAAGTTCTTTTGTATCTTCTAGTAGTTTTTCATAGATATCTCTATTTTCAACACTAAGTTTCTTTTTTTTATCAATATTTTCTATATTTTGCATCACTTGCTCAAAGATTGCTTTTAGTTCTCTTTTCTTGTCTTGAACTACAAGTTTTGATTTTAAATAGTCAACTTTTGATGATTCTATATCTGAAAAAGTATTTATATTTAATGGAAGTGATATTCTAAAACCATAACTATAAAAATCTGTATTAATTGTACTACTAACTCCACCAGGAATAAACTGCTGATTTTTGCTCTCTTGCCAATTATAACCAGCTATCAAACTCAAACTTGGAAGATATTTTGCAACAATTACATCTTTATAATATCTATTTTTATCTATCTCACTTTGAGATTTATTTAAAACTATATTATGGTTTAGAAATTCACCTTGTGTAATTAATTTAAGCTTTGGAATAAAAGCATTTGCATAACTTATGTCACTTATTGCTTGAAATTTTGATATTAACCTTTCTTTATTTGTCTCAATGTCATAAAGTGCTTGTATAACAATATTTCTCTCAATTATTGCATTGTCCAAATAACCAGAATCTAGCTGACCATTTAAGTAATCCTCTTTTTTTTGAGCAAGATTTATTTCTGAATTTTTAATCTGAAGATTTTGTTTTATAATTTTAAGATCCATTTGCTTTATTTGCATTAAAAGAGAAATAGCATCTTTAACTAATTTTCTTTTTATAATATTAGTAGAATAATCAGAATAAATTTTAGAAGCTTCAGCAAATTTTATAGCATAATAAATCCCCCCACTTTTAAAAATTGGTTGATCAATATCAACTCCGTAACTAATTTTAGTTTGTTTATTATCATATGGATTGCTCTTTGAATAATTATATTTTAAATTAATAGGCGATATCCAAGATTTACCAAGCTTAGAACTCTCTACCTCATTTTTTTTATAATCATAATTAAATTGCTCTATTTTATTATCAGATATATACTTTTCAAGATTTTCATCATCTCCTAAAAGTAAAGAATTAAATAGAAGAAACAGCAATATACAAAGATTTAAAACCTTCATCAATTTCCTCTTTTGTAATTGTAAGTGGTGGCAAAAATCTAAGAGTGTTTTTTCCAGCTTTTAAAACCATTACTCCATTCTCTTTAGCATTAATTATTATATTACTTAGTGTGTCTGCATTTTTAACACGCAATCCACACATTAAACCTATTCCAACTTTGGATGTAAAAAAGTTTCTATATGTATTATAAAACTTTTCTAATTCATTATTAAAATACTTAATTATACTCTCTAATTCTCCACTCTCTTTATGCTTTTTTAAAATATCGAGCACTTCACATGTAGCTATAGAACTTAAATAATTTCCACCAAAAGTTGAGCCATGATCTCCAGGGGTAAGAACATCTCTTAGAGATGTCATAACAACACCGACGGGAACTCCACCACCAATACCTTTTGCTAAAGTGACAATATCTGGTTTTATATCATAAACATTTGAAGCTAAAAACTCTCCTGTTCTGTATCCACCAGTTTGAACTTCATCAACTATTAACAAAATATTTTTACTCTTTAATAGTTTTGCTAGAGCTTGAACTTCATCCTTGTTTAGTGGCACAACACCACCCTCACCTTGAACTAACTCTATCATAACTGCACATGTATGGTCATCAAGAAGAGCCTCTACATCAACAATAGCATCAGCATATACAAAACCATCAGGAAATGGTCCAAAGTAATTATGCATCACTTCTTGCCCTGTTGCTTTTACAGTAGTAATTGTCCTACCATGAAATGAATTCTGTAAAGTTATAATCTTATATCTTTTAGTCTCACCATTAATTTCACCAAATTTTCTGGCAATCTTAATAGCGCCCTCATTTGCTTCTGCTCCACTATTTCCAAAGAAGCACTGCATATCATATCCACTAGCCTCTACAAGCTTTTGTGCAGCTCTTACTTGAGGTGCAATATAGTAAAGATTTGATATATGTGTAATCTTTGATATCTGCTGTGAAATTGCACTATTTACCATCTCATTTGCATGTCCAACACTAACAACACCAATACCTGAAGTAAAATCTATATACTCTTTATCATTACTATCTAATAATTTTGCATTTTTACCACTTACAAACTCTACATCAACTCTTGCATATGTAGGCAACACATATTTTTTATCTAACTCTTCTATATCCATATTTTCCTCTTATATCTCTAAAATAATTATATAATTTATATTTGTATAATAACACAAATATATAAATTTTTTAATTGAAAATAAAAGAACTTAAAGAGTTTATAACTATATACTAGACAACCTCTAATAATATAAAAGCTGTTGAGAATCTTCCACTTTCAGGAATATAACATAAAACTTTTTCACCTTTTTTAAACTTATCATTATTAAAAAGTTCTTCTATCATTAGATAAATTGAGGCAGAGCCTGTGTTTCCTTTATAAAGTAAGTTTGTAAACCATTTTTCTTGTGGAATATCGCAAGATGCTTCTTTCATTCCATCGTACAATTTATTTCTAAAATATCCTGATGAATAATGTGGTAAAAACCAATCTATCTCTTCTGGAACAAATAAATTTTTTTCTAACATTTCAATAAGTGGTTTTACAACTGTATATTCGACAATTTTTTCATTCAATAGTTTTACATCTTGTTTAACAGAAAAAATAGATTTATTTAACCACGTTTCTGGTGAAAATTCACGCCATCCACTAATTGAACCATCTTCTAGTTTTTCACTTCCTGAATACATACAAGCTTCTAACTCGTTTGCATAAGATCTTGAAAATATTTTATCAATTCTTAGAGATATCGTATTTTTATTAGCTTTATTACTAAGTGCAATTGCTCCAGCACCATCACTTAACATCCATCTTAAAAAATCTTTTTCAAAAGAGAGTTCAAGATTTTTTTCATGCTCTTTTTTAAAGTTTTCTGCTCTCATAGAAGCTGAAGAATTTTCACTTCCCGTAGATACAGCTAAATTTGCTTCACCTGATTTTATAGATATATATGCATATTTCAATGCTGTTGTACCACTTAAACATATTCCTGCTGTTGATACTACCTCTAATGGTTTTATACCAAGTTCTCCATGAACCATTATCGCATGATTTGGCATAATTTGATCAGGAATTGTTGTACCACAAACCAATAAATCTAAATTATCTAAATCAATACCCTGCTCTGCTAATTTGTTAACTGCCATAGTTGTTAATTGAGAATTAGTATGGGTAGTTTTTTTAGTATCTGAATCTATTGCATAATACCTTTCTTTAATTTTATTTGATCTTAATATAATTTTTTTAGCACGAGATGGTCTAGAGCCTATTTGACCTAAAACATTTTCAATATTTTCGTTATTTATAGCTTCGTTTGGCAAAAATGCTGAGACTTTATTTATAAATACTTCCATTAAACACTCCCACTTTCCCATATAATATAAATATATAATAAGTTATATGTTTATATGAGAATAAAGTATTAAATGATACATCACCTAATATAAAATTTCAAAATTATTAATATAAAAAATTAAGTTTATTTTAAATTTGTTACTTTTTTTCACTTTTTATGTTGTTTTTAATTCATATTATTTATAAGCTATTAAATAACACAATATAACGTTATTTAAATATTACAAGTCAAGTGTATTTATAAAATTTTATTCCTCAATTTCAGAATCAAACTCATCTAAAAATATAAACTCTCCATTATCTGTATCAAAACCATTTTTATATGGAATATTGCTTGATTCCCCTATATAATAAACTCCTGAACCCTCTTTACCAAATAATCCTAGCATTACAGCAAAAGCATCTATTGCTCTCATGATATCATCACCATCATAATATTCTTGAATTTTTTTGCCACAAACTATAGCTACTTTTTTATCTTTTACTAGCTCTAAAATATCACTTATATCCTCTAATGTTGCATCCATCTTTTCTAATATTTGAACAACCCTAATAGTTTGAGTAAGTTCATAATATTCCTCATATTCACTTGCATACTCCTCTAAATATACTTCATTATGAATATCCCATATATATGAAAATCTACTCAGAAGCATTGCAAAAAATATATCTGTGTGCGGTTTTAGTTTTACATGGATATCAGCTATTGATGCTATTTTAGTTTTTATTGGATCTATTACGATAATTTTTTTTTCTTCTATATACTCAAACATCTCACTTTCATAAGGATTTTTTCCCCAAAAGATAATTACATCAGATTTTTGTATCTCTTGATATGGCATATTTTTATTACTACCTCGCCCTTGTATTATCCCTGCACTTCCTTTACTATTCATTTTTCAGTTCTACCTTTATTAATTTTGAAAATACTTTTGGAGATTTTATAATTATTTGAGCCATGTATTTAGATATATTTTTACTATCTGCAATATTTAAAACTCTTGAAATTTTATAGGATGTTTTTTTACCATCAATATAAACTATTTTTTTTGATGCATTTATCAAATCTTGTTCATCTAAAAATATAGTAATTTTTGCTTTAGAAATATCTGCAACTTTTGCTAATGTAGTTGAAATTCCTACAACATGACCAGGTTTTACCAACATTTCATATAATACAAAACCTTCTGCTATTAAATTTTTGTCACTTATACTTCTTGTTAGTTGAGCTTCTCTTAATTTTGTATCAGTAATCTGAATTTTTAAGTTATTTATCTCTTTTTTTATATTTAAATAAAGATTTTCATTAGATATTAAATCAGAAAACTCTCTATCTTTTTCAACAGATGATTTAAATTTTAAAGATTGTACTTTTTTATAATTTTCTCTTTTTCTTTTTAAATCTTTTTCTAAATTTTCTAAAATTCTTTCGTTGACATTTATTGTTTCTTGTATATAATTTAATTTATTTTTTATATATTTCAACTCTTTAGTATCCACAATTGAATCAATCTTTATGTATGGTTTTGAAGACAATACTTTTCCTATTAAATCTTCATTAGCTTGAATAATTAATCCTGAAACGTTTGAAGATATTATTCTTAACTCAAATGGTTCCACTTTTGCATAATAAACTTTAGCAAATAAAGTATTTAACATTAATAATATAATAATAAAAAATTTCATTTACACTACCTTTTAATAATTATACTTATTTTACCATTGCATTATTAAGATTAAAGCATATTTCATTTTATTTAGGGTAGTATTAAAACAGTAAGAATTAAAGGAATATTATGTCTGTATTAGATAGTGTTGATGCTGCTACAAATTTAGCAAAAAATAATGAACTTCAACTATTAGTCTTTAGAGTTAGTGAAAGTAAGGATTCTGCTTATTATGCTATTAATGTATTTAAAACAAGAGAAGTTGTTGAATCAAAAAATCATTTTTTAACTCAAATCCCATCAGCTCATCCTATGCTAGAAGGAACTATAGTTCTTCGTGAACTACAAATCCCTATACTTAATTTGCCATTATGGTTGGGTATAACTTTATCTAAAGATGAAATTAAAAAATCAAATATTCTTATTTGTGATTTTAATGGTGTTATAATTGGACTTAGAATAATGTCAGCATATAGAGTTATAAAGAAAAATTGGAGTGAGATGCATGCACCAAATAGCTACAGAGTTGGTGATGATAATGTTGTCATAAATGATACAAGATTAGATGATGGTAGTCTATGTCTTGTACTTGATTATGAAAAATTGCTAGCAGATGTAGTTCCGCAAGCTATGGTAAATGTACATGAATCACCAATAAATTTACAAGATTTAAATATTCCTGATAAATTAATAAAAGGAACTGTTTTAGTTGCTGAAGATTCAAAAACAGCACAAACACATTTAATGCAAATATTTAAAAATGCAAATATTGATATGAAAATGTTTAATAATGGAAAATTACTTGTTGATTATTTAAACTCTCTAGAAGAGGATGTATATTCAGTTCCTGCTATTATAACAGATATAGAGATGCCTGAAATGTCAGGATTTACAGTTGTGAAAATACTTAAAGCTAATCCAAATACAAGACATATTCCTATAATTGTGAATAGCTCTATGACTGGTCAAAATAATAAGAGAGAAGCCGAAAAATTAGGAGCAGATGGATTTATCGATAAAACAAAAAGTCATAATATAATTCCACTTATTATTGAAGCTATGCACGAGACAGGTAATATATAAATATTATTAAATAAGAGCTCATAACATGTAGATTATTCTACATGTTTGCATTATATTTACTTTATATAAATAGTGAGATAAGCACACCGGCTGCTACTGCTGAACCAATTACACCCGCAACATTTGGACCCATTGCATGCATTAATAACATATTTGTACGATCAGCTTCCATACCAACTTTATTTGATACACGAGCTGCCATTGGAACTGCTGATACACCAGCTGAACCAATTAATGGATTCACTTTATGCCCTGGAAACATATTCATAATTTTAGCCATAATCACACCAGAAGCAGTACCTACTGAGAATGCAACAATACCAAGAGCCATAATAAACATAGTATCTGGAACTAAGAACTCTTCAGCTGCTAGCTTTGAGCCAACACCTAAACCTAAAAAGATAGTTACTGTATTGATAAGTGAATTTTGAAGAGTGTCATTTAGACGCTCAACTACACCTGATTCTTTTAAGAAGTTACCAAACATAAATGCACCCACAAGTGGTGTAGCTGCTGGAAGAACTAAAATAGCAAGAGTTAGAACCAATATAGGAAAAACTAATTTCTCTAAACGAGATACATGACGAAGAGTTGTCATCTTAATTTTTCTCTCAGCTTCCGTAGTTAATGCTCTCATAATTGGAGGTTGTATAATAGGTACCATAGCCATATAGCTATAAGATGCAACAGCAATAGCACCCAAAAGCTCTGGGGCAAGTTTAGTTGCAATAAAAATCGAGGTTGGTCCATCAGCCCCACCAATAATAGAGATAGCTGAAGCTTGCTGAAGTGTAAAATCAGCAAAACCCATTTGAGTTAATGCTACTGCACCAACAAGTGTTCCAAATATACCAAATTGAGCTGCTCCACCAAGAAGTGCCGTTTTAGGATTTGATAAGAGTGGTCCAAAATCGGTCATAGCTCCAACACCCATAAAGATAAGTATAGGAAACATCTCATTTGCTAGACCCATATTGTAGATAACACCTAAGAAACCATCATCTCCAGCAATACCCGCAATTGGAATATTAGCTAGCAATCCACCAAATGCTATTGGTAATAATAATAATGGCTCAAAACCTTTTCTAATTGCTAACCAAAACAGAAAAAAAGTAAGTAAAATCATAAGGATGCGACCCCATGATTTATGAAAGTCACTTATCTCTTTTCCATGTGCATCTAGTTCATCAGGATCAGGGTTTATAAATGCATTTATTCCTGTTGATTTTAAAAATCCACCTACCATCTCTGAAAAAGGCTTTGTTTCATAAGTCTCTTCCATATGAGTTAAAGAAACTTCAACAGTAGGAGCACTTGCATAAAGAACACTAAAGCTAAAAAGCATAAGTGCAAGTAGTTTTATCACTAAAAATTTCATCTGCTTATCCTAATACTGCTACAACTTGGCCTTCTACTACTTTATCATTTGTAGCAACATTTATAGATTTAATAACACCGCCACGAGGGGCTACAATATCTATTTCCATTTTCATAGATTCTAAAATTAGGATTACATCACCCTCATTAACACTTTGACCTGGATTAGCAATTATTTTCCAAACATTACCTGGGAGAAGAGCTTTAATATCTATGATATCTCCAGATGTTTTAGGTGTTGATATTGGAGCGATACTCTCTCCATTTACTGCTGTTACTTGAATATTTGCATCACCTTCTGCAACTTGAACACTAAATTTTTGACCATCTACAACTACTGTATAATTACCATTACCCATATTTAAATTTCCTTCATTTTTTTTCATTTCTGATATCTTACGAACATTTAGTTCGCCTTTACCTTTTAAAAATGCTATACCTTTATCTTGGCAAGCTGCTGCAATGAAAATATTTTCTTCAGTTATTTCAATATTTTCTTCTTTTAGTCTTTTTATCCAAGTATCTAAAGATTTACTCTCATCCGCGTTTGCCAAATCCAGAGCTTTTTCTGTAGTTGGCTCAAGATTTAGTTTTTCTGAAGCAATTTTTATAATTTCTGGATCTGGAGCAACTGGAGTTTTACCAAAATATCCAAGAACCATTTTTCCATAACCAGGAGCAATTGCTTTCCAAGGACCTTGCATAACATTATTAAGTGCTTGTTGAAAATAAAACTGTGAAACTGGTGTTACAGATGTGCCATATCCACCTTTTTCAACAACTTCTTGCATAGCAGCAATAACTTCTGGGAATTTATCTAAAATATTATTATCACGCATCATTTGAGTATTAGCAGTTAATGCTCCACCTGGCATTGGGGAGAATGGAATAACAGGAGATACCATTGTTGCTTCTGGAGGCATAAAGTAATCAGACAGACAAAATTGTAACTCTTTTTCATAAGTTAATATCTTATCAATTTCTAAGCCACCTAAATCAAAATCAAGACCTTTTGTAGCGTGCAACATAGTTAATATATCTGGCTGAGATGTTCCACCACTTACAGGAGCAGCAGCCATATCTATACCATCAACACCAGCTTCTAAAGCAGCCATATATGCAGAAACAGAGACACCTGCTGTTTCGTGCGTATGGAGACGAAGATGTGTTCCCTCAGGAACTAAACTTCTAGCCATTTTAATAGTTTCATACACTTTATGTGGATTTGAGGTTCCGCTAGCATCTTTAAAACAAATACTATCATAAGGAATACCACTATCTAAAATTTCACGAAGAGTTTTTTCATAAAAATCAACGGTATGTGCGCCATAACAACCTGGAGGAAGATCCATCATTGTTACAACAATTTCATGCTTTAATCCGTAATGAGAAATTCTCTCACCAGAATATTTTAAATTTTCTACATCATTTAATGCATCAAAGTTTCTGATAGTTGTTGTACCATGTTTTTTAAACATTTTAGCATGTAAATCTATTAATTCTTTTGAGCCAGTATCAAGCATAACAGTGTTAACACCACGAGCAAGAGTTTGTAGATTTGCATCTGGTCCAACTATCTTTCGAAATTTATCCATCATTTCAAATGCATCTTCTCTTAGATAGAAGTATAGAGATTGAAATCTAGCTCCTCCACCAAACTCAAAGTGAGTTATCCCTGCTGTTTTTGCTGCTTCTACTGCTGGAAAAAAATCATCCATTAATACACGACCGCCAAAAACTGACTGGAAACCATCTCTAAAAGTTGTATCCATTATATCTATAAATTTTTTAGCCATACTTTTCCCTAGCCTTCTTTATGATGTTTTATTGCTGCTGTTATTGCTGCAACAATCTTTTTATTATTATTTTGATTATTTACTGTTGATGCACTAGCATTCGGTTTTACTTCAGGGAAAAATTTATTTATTATTTTTGACATTAAATTCATCATTAATATCAAAACAATTAAGAATAGAAATACTGTTCCCATTCCTAGACCCATAAATTTAAAGCCCTCTAATACGAGATTAGTATCCATTATAATATACCTTTTCACTATATATTTTCGTGTAATTATATGATAAAGATGTTTAAAAAGAGTTTTTGATTATTTTTTGAGTTTATTTATAATTGAATTGTTACTTTTTGATTATATACTTCCAGTAAATTTATATAAATAGGATATTTTTAAATGATAAATGAAAGCGTTAGAAAGTTTGGTTTAATTAATACGATAGAAGGATACTCATATATTATCTTAGTTTTTATAGCTATGCCAATGAAATATCTTATGGATATTCCATTGGCTGTAAAAATAGCTGGAATGGCTCACGGAGTATTATTTATAATATTTTTATATCTTGGTGTTAAAGCTTGGATATCTACAAAGTGGTCCCTTTATCAAACTATAATATTTTTTATTGCTTCTCTACTTCCATTTGGAACCTTTTTTACAAAAAGTAAAATTAAAGCTTATGAATAAAAAAAGCTTTGTTTAGATAGAATAATATAAATAAATTGAAGGGAAAAATATTTTATGATAGCTGGAATGTACGAACAAGACTTTATAGCATATATGATTTTTGGATTAATTCTTAATTTTTCTTTTTCAATATTTTTTGGTGTTTATCTTAGTAAAAACATTGGTATGCAAGAGATGATAGAGTCTAAAGGTAATAAAGAACAATCTTTTCTTGTTAGCGTAAGTCTATTTATCCCTTTTGCAAAAATGCTCATTACTCTTTATCGAGTTACTATTTTACAGCTATATTTTCTTAATAAGGGTTACTCTCATAAAGAATTTTGGGTCTATATGACTACAAGTCGTGCATAGAATGAAAGAGTTTAAGTTAAAACTTATACTTACTGTTTTAACTGGTATAATTTTTTCATTTATATTTATCTTACTTGCTTTTGTCTTACCAACAACAACTACGAGCAGTTACAAAGTATTTTCAGAAAAAAAATCTACTAATATACTAGAAGAAGTTTCCAGATCTATGAATAAATAGTCCTAAAGAGAATTTTTAACCTGTATTAAATTCATTGTTTCATATGCACAAAGTGGATTTAATTTTACAGCTGATATTTCTAAAGCTTTAACACAAATTCTTAGATAATCTAAATCATCCTCTTTCATTAACTCTTCTAATAATATTTTTGCATCTTTAATTCTAAGATTTTTAGCTACACCAAGATTTTTATGAGCTAAATCCTTAATTTTTGAATAGTCTATATCTATATTTTCATATTCTGCTTGTTTTAGTTCTTGTATATATTTATAAAATGTTATTTTTGATTTTAAAATTTGAATCACATAATCTTCAAGAAGTTGATTTATAACATCTTTATCAAGACAAAGCTCATCTATAGCTTCATTAATATCATAATTGTACTGTGATACTTTTAGTTGACTAAAATTATTTTTAAGGAAGGTATCTCCCTCATTTAAAAGAGTGTCTATAGAACATCGCAGTTCAGTATTAGCAAGTTTTCTTTTATTATTATAAAAATTTTTCATAAAATAAGTATATCATAATAATATTATACAGATTACAAATACTACTAAAAAAAATTATATTTTAGCGGATGCTATAAAACATCCGTCATTAATATGTTTATATAGCTTTAGAAATAATTCTATTTAATCTTGAAATAAATTCTGCTGTATCAGTTAGTTCAATACCATCATATAGTTTTGCTTGGTCTAACAATACATGAGCAGCATCATTAACAAGATTTTGGTCAACAGAATCTTTTAGTTTAATAATAAGTTCATGCTTTGGATTGATTTGTAAAATTGGTGCTGGAGCTGGTGCATCACTGTCTTGACCCATTTGTTTCATCATTTGAGCCATCATATAAGCTGGGTCTTCTTTATCCTCTTTAAGTTTTACAGGAGAATCAACAAGATCAGATGTAGTCTCAACTGCTTTTACAACATCACCAAGTGCATCTTTAAGCTCTTTTGCTAAACTTTCATAAGTTTTTGCAACTTCTTCTTCAGCTTTTTTCTCCTCTTCACTTTCTTCAAACTTAGCATCTGCAACAGAAACAAGTTTATACTCTTTATACTCTGTTACCATTGGGAAGATTATAGTATCTACCTCTTCATTAAGTACTAGAACATTTATACCTTTTGCTTTAAATCTCTCTAAAGATGGTGAGCTTTTAAGCATAGATAATGAAGCTTTACCAGTAATATAATAAATCTCTTTTTTCTCTTCATCAATATTTTTAACAAAATCTTCAATCATAACTGTTTCATCAGAGTTGATTGTATTAAACTGCATTAGCTCTAAAATCTTCTCACGATTATCAAAGTCATTATAAAGACCCTCTTTAAGTACATTTCCAAACTCTGCGTAAAATTTATCATATTTTTCTTTATCTTTTTTAGCCATTTTTGACAATTCTGAGAGAACTTTTTTAACAGATGTTTTTTTAATTTTATCCA
>JAKISR010000059.1 GCA_021648465.1 Sulfurimonas sp.
TGATAACTTTTCAAACAGCATGGCTAAAAACCTACTATCCAAATGAGTTTATGGCAGCACTTCTTACATCAGATAAAGATAATACAGATAAAGTTGTTCGCTATATTGATGAAATAAAAAGGATGGGGATAGAACTTTCACCACCTGATGTTAATGATTCATACTTAGAGTTCTCAGCTATTACAAAAGATAAAAAAGAGATTATTCTTTTTGGTTTAGGTGCTATTAAAGGCGTTGGTGAAGCTGCTGTTGAGTCTATTATAGAAACTCGACAAGAGGATGGAGAGTTTACTTCTATAGAGAATTTTGTAAACCGCATAGACCCATCAAAAGTAAATAAACGCTTTATAGAATCTTCCATAAAATCAGGTGGTTTTGATAGATTTGGTTACTCAAGAAAAGCACTGCTAGATCAACTTGAGCTTATTGTTGATACTGCAAAAGATGCTTCAACTGCAAAGAAAAATGCAGTGGGGAGTTTATTTGGTGATGATGAAGAGATTACAACTGTTAAACTTACTCTTACAAACTCAGGTGAGTATGAGTTAAAAGAGATTTTAGAGTTTGAAAAAGAGACTTTAGGTTTTTATGTATCTGGCCATCCACTTGATGAATACAGAGAGAGACTTGATGAGCTAGAGTACACAATGAGTTCTGAATTACAAAGCATTAAAGATGGTTCTTATGCTATTTTTATAGGTAAAGTAGAAGAGATACAAAAAAAAGTTTCTAAAAAAGGAAATCAGTTTGGAATTGTAAATCTTATGGATTTTCATGGAAATATTGAGATAATGCTCTATTCTGATAAACTTAAAGAGTTAGAAGTAATGGACTTAGAAGAACCAGTTGCATTTAAAGCCAAAATTACTCATACAGAGATGTTTACTCGCATCGGTGTTTCTAAAATCATGACTCTAAAACAAGCTATAAAAGAGACTAAAAAGGTTAAAAAAGAGGTAAGAGAAGCTCCACTTGAACCGATACATTTAGCCATAAGGCTTGATAATGAAACTAAGATACTTAATGATTTATACCTTCTTGTTAGACAAAACTTTGGAAATAGGGAGTTAAAACTTACCATAAAATCTAAACTTGAAGATGTTGTGATTGACTCATCCATAAGAGTTAGTACAAAAATTTTAAGTGCGTTGGATGGTAATGAGAATGTAGATATATTGAGTTAAGGAACAGATATGAATAAAAATGATTTTAATGAAGGTTTATTAGGTTTTTTAGATGCTTCTCCAACATCTTTTCATGTCACACAAAACATGAGTGGAATGTTTGAGAATGCTGGGTTTATAAAACTTAATGAGCTTGATAAGTGGGAGTTGGAGTATGGAAATAAATACTTTGTAACTCGTAATGATTCATCTATTATAGCCTTTACTTACACAAAAGATAGTGCATATACTATGGTTGGTGCTCATACTGATTCACCAAATTTAAAGCTAAAACCAAATCCTGTAACAAAAGAGCATGGTTTGGTTAAATTTGAAGTTGAGCCATATGGTGGGTTACTTTTAAATCCATGGTTTGATAGAGACCTATCTTTAGCTGGTCGTGTGTCATACTTAAATTCTAACGATGAGCTAAAAGATGCTTTTATAAATGTAAAAAAAGCAATAGCAACTATACCCTCACTTGCTATCCATTTAGATGATAAAGCGAACAAAGATAGAAGCGTAAACAAACAAACAGATATGTGTCCTGTATTAACAACAAGTGATGATTTTGAGTTTGATGAGTTTTTAAAATGGCAACTCTCAAAACAAGAAATATTAGATATAAAAGAGCTATATGCAAGTGAGCTTAGTTTTTATGATACTCAAAAAGCCTCTTTTATTGGTTTAAATAATGATTTTTGTGCGAGTGCAAGGTTAGATAATCTTCTTAGTTGTTATGTAGGAATGCTTAGTATTTGTAGTGTTGATGTTACTAAACCTATGCTCTTTATTGCAAGTGATCATGAAGAGGTTGGAAGTGAGTCAACGTCAGGAGCAGGTGGTAGCTTTTTAGAAAATACACTAAGAAGGATATATAGTGATTATGATGAGTATATACAAATGATAAGAACTTCTATCTTGATTTCGTGCGATAATGCTCATGCTGTTCACCCAAATTATCCATCGAAGCACGATAAAAATCATGCACCTCATATTAATAAAGGTTGTGTTATAAAAGTAAATTCAAACCAAAGATACGCCTCTAATTCTAAAACAATTTCAAAATTTATGAGGATAGCATCCTCACTTAATGAGCCAATCCAGCAGTTTGTTACAAGAAGTGATATGGGATGTGGATCAACTATAGGACCAATCACTGCAACAAGATTAGGGATAGAGACACTAGATGTAGGACTTCCTACATTAGGGATGCACTCTATAAGAGAGTTATGTGGAAGTGATGATGCACACTCACTTTATAAAATTTTACTTGGATTTAGTAAGTAATGTCTGAAAGTAGTATAACCCCAGAGGAGTTAACTCTACTCATAGAGCAAACTTATAGAGTAGAAGATGAATTTAATGAGCTAAAAGCATCTTATGGTCATTTACAAAATACAGTTGAGAGAGTTGTTGAGTTTTTGCCAAACGCCATTTGGATATTAAATAATGATGAAAATATTTTTTTACAAAACTCTAGAGCAAAATCATTAGGAAAATTACTTGAACTGTTAGAGTCAAAAAATAGTGATTACGAAGTTGAGTTTAAATCACGCTTTTACCTTATAAAAAGTTCATCATATAAAGATAAAGTGATGTTAAGTGCCACAGATATTACTGAGCAAAAAAGAAAAGAAAATCTTGCTACCATGGGACAGATGGCAGCACATCTTTCTCATGAAATAAGAAACCCAATAGGCTCTATCTCACTTTTAAGCTCAACATTGAAAAAAAGAGTTATCCCTGAAAATATACCTATAGTTGAAGAGATACAAAAATCAGTTGCAAGAATAGATAGAATTATAAAAGCAACTTTGATGTTCTCAAAAGGTGTAGTTACAAATATGTCACAATTTAAGTGGAAAGAACTTCAAGAAGAATTGCTAACTGTTGTGGGTTATTATGGTCATACTAAAGAGATTTCATTTATTTTTCCAAAGCAAAATTTTACACTAAATGCAGATAAAGATCTTCTTGAGATGCTTTTTTCTAACTTTTTAACAAATGCTATTGATGCGATAGAATTAGGTGATAATGAAGATGGAGTTGTTGAAATAATTCATAAGTGTGATGATGAGTTTCATAAGTTTTATATTTATGACAGCGGTATAAATATAGAGAATAAAAAAAATCTCTTTGAAGCATTTAAAAGTACAAAAATTAAAGGAAATGGTTTGGGACTTGTACTTTCTAGGCAAATTGCTGTAGCACATGGTGGCAGTGTAGAACTTTTAGATAAAGATAAAAAGTGTTTTGAGATTAAAATAAAAATATAATGTTATGATGTATGGAATATAATTTGCTCTTAGTAAATAATTTTATTCTGGGAATTTTATGAAAAAAAATAAGAAAGTATATTCACTTCTGGATTTTGTAAAAATAGATAAATTTTATATTATTTGTCACTTTAAGTGTAATATAAAAAACAAAACTGTAGTCTCTACAGTTCCTTTTGAACCATATAATGGAAAGATTAAAATCACATTTAAAGAGATTTTATTACATCCTATTGAGACATATAATAAATATTATCATACTCCAATTACAATATATGGAGATAATACTAATGAAACTATTATTTTAAAAGCTTTTGAAAAAGTTTCAAAGTATTTTATATGGAATGATAAAGAGCAGCAATATATATATAACTATAAAAGGTAAAAAAAATGGCAAAAGAGTTAATTGAGGTTCCAAGAGCTACACTAGATTTTTATAAGCATGAAGAAGATGGCTTAACTTACTATGAGTATGATGCAACTAAGTGTCAACCACCCGAACCAATGATAAATACAATATGTGGGCTTAGTCTACTTAAGAGTTCAACTGACAGACTTGTAGGGATTTTTTTTCATGAGCCTTTTCCATTATATGATAGAATTCCTTTAAATATTTCTCATGAAGCAAAAGAGTTAGAAAATGGAGACTTCAGAATTACATTTAAATTAGAAGAATAGTATATTAACTAATAGAATTTAACCCTTCTGTTAGTTAATTTTAACTAGAATGTCCTTTTTCTAATCAAGGATATTTATGAAACAAATTATTTCAGCCGTTAGTTCTATGAAAACCATGGTAGTAATGATGCTTATTCTTGCTATTGCTTTGGGTTATGCTACTTTTATCGAAAATGATTATGGCACTATAACATCTAAAGCAGATGTGTATAATGCTAGATGGTTTGAGATTCTTTTAGCTCTTCTTAGTATAAATCTTACTTTTAATATTATTAAATACAAAATGTTCACACTAAAAAAAGCTCCTATATTTATTTTTCACGTATCATTTCTTATTATTATCATAGGTGCTGCTATAACTCGCTTTATTGGGTTTGAAGGAACTATGCATATTCGTGAAGGTGAAACAGCAACTACAATGATAAGTACAAATACTTATTTTAAAGTTAAAGTAAAGCTTGATAATAAAGAGGCTTCTGATTCCTCTGTAGTTTATTTATCAAAAAGAACTGATAACTCTTTATTTTTATCTGTAACTCTTGATTCAAATTTAACTCTTGGTATAAAAAAAACAAATGTTAAACTGGTAGAGTATATTCCTGATGCTATAGAAATTCTATCAGAAGGCAATAGTGGCGGTTTTGAAGTAGTTGAATTAACAGTTAATCAAGAAAATTCAAATGAAATAATAAAGCTAAAAAGAGGTCAATTTTATCAAAATGATTTTATAGTTTTAGATTTTGATTCAGGTGAAGAGTTTTCAAAGCCTGTAATATCAATTTATACTGAAGATTCTAAATTATTTATAAAACATAATGTGGAGTTTCAATATATAAATATGATTGATAAATCAAAAGGAAAACTTGCACCAAGTTCTAAAATATTATTTGCAAAAGATATACTTTTTGGTGTAAAGGGCAGTAGTTTTATTTTAAAACAATACTATAAACATGCAACTTCTAGTATTGCCTCAGATCCAAATGCTTCACGAACAAGACCAACCGCAGATGCTTTAAAGTTTAAAATAACAGTTAATCAAACTTCAAAACATCTAATGGTTTATGGGTTGGCTGGTACATTGGCAAAAGAGTATCATACGGTGGTTGATGGGGTTGATGTTTATATATCATATGGTTCTAAAACATTAACACTTCCATTTGGAATTGAACTTATAGATTTTCAACTAGATCGTTATCCTGGATCTATGTCACCAGAATCTTATGCAAGTGAGGTTAGACTTATAGATAAAGAGCAAAATATAAATATGCCATATAGAATTTTTATGAACAATATTTTATACCATGATGGATATAGATTTTTTCAATCTTCATATGATAAAGATGAAAAAGGAACGATTTTATCTGTAAATAATGATCCAGGAACTCTGCCAACATATATTGGCTATTTTCTTTTAGGTTTAGGAATGTTTTGGGCTCTCTTTTCAAGAGGAAATAGATTTTCAAAACTATCTAAAAAAGCTAAAGATGCTAGTAGTGCAAAAATGTTGAGCTTTATGCTTTCAGTTGGTTTACTCTTTAGTATCACTCCATCTTATGCACAAGATTTAGATCCAAAAATAAAAACTATTTTAGCATTTGAAAAAGAGCATGCAACTAAATTTGGGCGTATTACTATTCAAGATAATGCAGGTCGAATGAAGCCTATGGATACTTTGTCAAAAGAGATATTGGCAAAACTTCATAGAAGTGAAACTATTGAGATTGGCTCTTTTAGTTTAGACTCAAATCAAGTTGTTTTGGGAATATTAGCAAAGCCCGAAAGCTATAGAAGTTTAAAAATTATTCTTACAAAAGATGAAAAGATAAATAGATTTTTGGGACTAGAACCCAATACTAAATATGCTGCATTTTCTCAGTTTTTTACTGATCCAGAGACCTTACAGGGGTATAAAATACAAGAAGTGGTTGAGAATGCTGCAAGAAAAGAAGCAAAAAATAGAGACTTATTCGATAAAGCGATTTTAAAAGTTGATGAGCGTATAAATATATTTTATGCAATTTTTTCTGGTTCATTACTAAAAATTTGGCCAAAACTAAATGATGTAGATGATAAATGGTATCCAACTATGGAAGCTATTCAAACATTTCCTCAAGAAGAAGCTCAAGAAATTAGAGATATAGCATTTGAATTTTTTACAGCTGTAAATAATTCTGTAGAAAGCGGAAATTGGACATCGGCAGATAAAGCAGTTGATAAAATAATTGCATATCAGAGAGCAAATGGAGGGGCAGTAATGCCGTCTGAAAATAGAATTAAAGCTGAGATGTTTTATAATGAAGCTAGTATATTTGAAAGAATTTATCCACTTTATCTTTTAGTAGGATTTATACTTTTAGTTTTTAGTTTTATTAAAATACTCAAACCAAAGTTTAAATTGAATAGAATATCAAATTTTTCTTTTTTTATCTTGATGATTTTATTTATTGCTCATACATTTGGGATGGGGGTTAGATGGTATATAGCAGATCATGCACCATGGTCAAATGGTTATGAATCTATGTTATATATAGCTTGGGCAACTATTTTAGCAGGATTTGTATTTTCAAGAAAATCAACTATGACTATGGCATCAACCGCGGTATTAACAGGACTTATTTTATTTGTTGCACATCTAAACTGGATGGACCCACAGGTTACAAATATTGTTCCTGTTCTTAACTCTTACTGGCTAAGCATACATGTTGCGGTAATCACAGCTAGCTATGGTTTCTTAGGATTGGGAGCTCTTTTAGGGTTTATCACTATTTTACTTTTTATAATTTCAAATAAACAAAATTCAAAACAAATTGCACTCTCAATAAAAGAGTTAAATGCTATCAATGAAATGAGTATAATTATAGGATTAGCATTTTTAACTTTAGGTAACTTTTTAGGTGGTGTTTGGGCAAATGAATCTTGGGGTAGATATTGGGGTTGGGATCCAAAAGAAACATGGACTCTTGTAACAATTATAATTTATGCTATTGTACTTCATTTAAGATTTGTAAAATCACTTTATAGTGAGTTTAATTATAGTGTTTTCTCTTTATTATCATATACATCAGTTATTATGACTTACTTTGGAGTAAATTATTATCTTGCTGGAATGCATTCGTATGCTAAAGGTGATCCAGTTCCGATTCCAGACTTTGTTCCAATAACTTATGCTATTTTATTTGTTGTAATAGCACTTGCATTTAGAAATAGAAAAATAGTTTAAAAGGCTATATGTGGAGTTTAAAGGGTTTAGTGATAAAACATTACCATTTTTAGAATCCATTCGTCAAAACAACTCAAAAGAGTGGTTTGAACTACATCGTTATAAATATGAAAAGTTTATATTAGAGCCATCTCGTGCATTTGTTAATGAGTTTGGTGAGCATTTAATGGCGTTAGAGCCAACTATAAATTTCTCACCAAAAATCAATAAATCACTTTTTAGAATCTATCGCGATACTCGCAGAATGGGTGCGAACAAAGTGCCTTTAAAACATAGAATAGGTATAATTTTCTGGCAAGGTTCAGGCTCCAGAATGCAAACATCATCTTTTTACCTGCACTTCTCACCAGATGAACTTTTTGTAGCTGTTGGTGTTAGGTGGTTTGAAAAACCTATGCTTGAAGCATATCGTGAATATATTAAGGACTCAAAAAAACGACAAGAGTTAAATGATTTACTTCATTCTTTAATGAGTAAAGGTTATAATGTTATAGAAAAAGGTTATAAAAGATTTCCAAGAGGTGTGAATTCAGAGATGATTAATTCACACCTATTTTTATATAAAGGGATGGCAACTTATAAAATTCTAAATCCAAAACTTATAGAAGATGGAGATAAATTTATAGATACTCTTTATAAGATATATGAAGAAATGTTACCATTACAGCGTATTGTTTACGAGATTAGTTTGAGAGTCAAAGAGGAATAGATGGTAAAAAAAGAAGCAGTTATATTATTAAATATGGGTGGACCAAATAACCTTGAAGAGGTTGAACTGTTTTTAACAAATATGTTTAATGATAAAAATATTTTAACAATGAAGAGCTCACTTTTAAGAAAATTTATAGCTACTATGATAATATTTATGAGAACAGAAAAAGCTCAAGATATATATAAACAAATAGGTGGTAAATCTCCAATAGTTGGATATACAAAATCTTTAGTAGAAAAACTTCAAACAAAGTTAGGAAAGGATATTGTAGTTGATTTTGCTATGAGATACACACCACCTTTTGCTTCAGAAGTTATAGAGAGATTAAACAAAGAAAAAGTTCAAAAGATATACTTGATTCCTCTTTATCCGCAATTTTCAACCACTACAACTAAATCCTCACTTGAAGATTTTGAAGAGCAGTATCACTTACATGGAGATAATGCAGTTTTAGTAGAGATAAAACACTTTTTTCAAAATAGAAGTTATAATAAAGCTGTTATAAGTAGAGTAAAAGAGACAGTAGCACAAGATAAATATGAAGAGTTTGATATCATTTTTTCTGCTCATGGACTTCCACAAAAGATAGTTGACAAAGGTGATGTATATCAAAAACATATAGAAAAACATGTAGAGATATTAAAAAATATGTTTAAAGATGAAAGTATGAATTTTAATCAAATTCATTTAGCATACCAATCTAAGGTGGGACCAATGCAGTGGCTAAAACCATCACTTGATGATACACTTATCTCACTTAAGAATAAAAAAGTAGTAATTTTCCCTCTTGCTTTTACTATTGATAACTCTGAGACAGAATTTGAGTTAGATATAGAGTATAAAGAAATTGCTAATAAATTGGGTTTTGATGAATATAGAGTATGTAGATGCCCAAATGATACTCCAGAATTTATTGATGCCCTTTGTGAAATATATAAAAAGATGAAGTAGAAATTAAGTAAAAAATAAAATTTATGATAGAATTACTGTAAAATATTTTAAGGTTGTAATGTGTTTGATAATGATTTATTAATTGCTTTTGCATTTATGATTTTATTATTTTTAAGACAAATCTCAATTTTAAAACAGCAAAATAAAATAAATTATGCACCACTTATGCTAGGTATTGGTTCTATTAGTGGTGTTATCCACTTTATAATACATCCAGAAATTATAGATATGTTGTTAATTTTAAGAGAAAGTTTACTTCCTTTTTTAGTTTCTTTGTTGTTTTATATAGTGATGAATATCCTTCATCAAACAAAACAGTCAAATCAAACAAAACTTCAACATGAGTTTACAACAACTCTTATACAACAAATGACACAATTAAAAGAATTTACCTCTGAATTAGAAAAAAAGATGATACTAAATCAAAATGAAGATAGGGCTGCACAAGAGGAGGTAAGAGAAAAATTTAAACAAGATATTAAAGCCTTAGATACTATCCAAATAAATCAAACTAAATTTTTAGAAAAATTTGACCAAATGCAGGTCTGGCATGATAATGTTACAAATACATTTGAAAATTTTACTAATGTTGAACTACCATCTTTAGATAATGTTATTCATGAACATATAGATATTCTTAGAGTAGCAGAACAAGATCATTTTAATAAAGTTAAAATAACATTAGATAAAGCTGTTCAAAGCAGGGGTACTATTGTTGATGATATTGAAAAAGTTAAAGAAAAACTATTTAACATGAGTAATCTATCTCAAAATATTGCACAAGAGATTGTGGATAAGACAAATCAAAAAATTTCAAATGTCACACTACCATTTGAAAAGCAAATAACACTATTAAAATCACATGCAGAGGGAATTAGTACTTCTTTATATGAAAGTGAAAATATACTTGGTTCCATAAAAGAGCAGAGTGAGATGCTTATGAAACAGATGATTCTTTCATCAAATAAAATGAATGAACTTAAAGAGGAAAATAGTAATCTGTTTGATATCTATACAACCATGAAAGAACTTATGAGTGAGATAGAAGTGATAAAATCAGAGTATGTAAAATCCCAAGCACAGTTAAGTATGATAGTTAAAGATTTTAAAGAATCAAAAGATGATGAGATAGATAGTATAAAAGAGCAGATGGAGTCTCTTATAGTGATTTTAACAACAAAAGTGGATAATTCCCTAGAAAAATTGCATAATCATTATCATATTGCAAATGAAGATATATCAAAAAGTGTTCAATTTTTAGCAAAACAAGCACAAGTGAAGAATAGTTACTCAGACTTAGATAGCTAAAATAATTAGTATAGGATAGATAAAGAGTCCCATATATGGTAAAAAACTGTTAATAGGTGCTAGAAGAATTAGACTTAATTCTTGAGACAATTTTTTTTTAGTAAAAACTTGCTCTATTAGAAGTATCTTAGTCACTATATCTACCACTTTAATGGATAGTAGAGTGGCCGCATATATATTGTAGTCTGTTAATATAAAAAAGGCTATAGCAAACATAAAAGTTGGTTGCATAATTAAAAATAAAAATATACTTTTTGAATAGTGTTTATGCATACGAATAATCATACCCATAATACTGGGAGCCTTCTGCCAAGAAATTTCATAAAATTCAAAAAGAATAAAGATAAAAATATAATTTAAAATCAGCTCATCAATGATTATCATTCAATATTGTACACTATGGAATGTCCCCTATAAACTAGACAGTTACTAACCCAGTAAAAACCTAATTTTCTTAAGACTCTAAATTATACCTTTTTTCAAACTCATTTGGTGAAATTCCATCTAAAAAGCTATGTCTTCTTTTT
>JAKISR010000008.1 GCA_021648465.1 Sulfurimonas sp.
ATAGACCAAGAAAATCTCTCAATTGGAGAACTCCAAATGAAGTTTTTTATGGATTAGAAGCAGCAGCTTAAGGAAAAAATGATATGATTTTTTAACTTGAAAGTTGCACTTCAGATTTAAATGTTGGCAAATAAAGTAGAATTTTAAAAAATATTAAAGGAAATTGATGAAATTTGTACAAACGAATAAAGCTCCATCAGCAATAGGACCATATTCTCAAGCAGTTATTGTTAATGGTATGGTATACACATCAGGACAGATTGCTTTAACTCCAGAAGGAGTTATGCTTGAGAGTGATGTAGTAATTCAGACAAAACAAGTATTAAAAAACTTAAAAGCTGTTTTAGAAGAAGCTGGTAGTTCTATGAATCAAGTTATAAAAACTACAATATTTATAGATTCAATGGATGACTTTGCAATAATTAATGAGATATATGAAGAGGTGTTTGGTTCTCATAAACCAGCTCGTGCAACTGTAGCAGTAAAGACACTACCTAAAAATGCTTTAGTAGAAATTGATGCAGTAGCATTGGTTAAATAAAACTTAAAGCTAGTTTAGGTATAATTCCGAACTTTTTATAATAGATTTAAGGAATTGTATATGTACGCAATTATCAAAAATGGTGGTAAGCAATATAAAGTTCAAGAGGGTGATATTTTACTATTAGATAAAATGTCTCTTGAGCCAAAAGCTACTATCGAAATTAACGAAGTTCTAGCAGTAAATGCAGGTGAACTTAAATTCGGAGCTCCATATGTTGAGGGAGCAAAAGTTACTGCTGAAGTAATTAATGAAGGTCGTGACAGAAAAGTTGTAATTTTCAAAAAGCGTCGTCGTAAAGACTCTAAAGTTAAAAGAGGTTTTAGAAGAGACTTCACTCGTGTTCGTATCACGAGTATAGCTGCATAAGTAGGAGATAGAAATGGCACACAAAAAAGGTCAGGGAAGTACACAGAATAATCGTGACTCAGCTGGTAGAAGACTTGGTGTAAAGAAATTTGGTGGAGAAGCTGTAGTGGCTGGCAACATCATTATTCGTCAAAGAGGAACTAGAGTTCATCCTGGTAAAAACATGGGTATGGGTAAAGATCATACTTTATTTGCACTAGTTGATGGTATTGTTAAATTTGAAAGAAAAGATAAAAAACGTCAACAAGTTTCAATAGTACCTGCTACATAATTTCTGCATATAATGTTAAGGCTTTTGCCTGAACATTATATTTACTTCTTAATAGATTTCATAATCTATAAAATTTAATAGTTTACTTTGTTATTGTTAAGAGTTGATTTTTAAATTTTAAATGTTTGTATATTTTGTTTATATGTAAGATAACTATAGAACTAAAATATATTATCGATTCCTGAGATTTACTCAGAAATCTTATGTAGCTAATCACTAGCAAAAGTTGAAAATATAAGGAAAACACTTGTTTACAGATAGCATAGAATTAACAGTTAGTTCAGGAAAAGGTGGACAAGGTTGTGTTGCATTTCGTCGTGAAAAATTTGTACTAAACGGTGGTCCAAATGGTGGTGATGGTGGAAAAGGTGGTGACATATGGTTTAAGTGTGATAATAATACTCACACTTTATCTCACTTCCAAAGAAAAATGCATATAAAAGCAGATGGTGGTGTACCTGGTGCTGGTTCACTAATGACTGGAAAATCAGGTTCTAAAAAGATTATTATTGTTCCACCTGGAACACAAATCTTAGATTTAGATAGTGGTGAAGTTCTTTTTGATATGTTAAAACATGGTGAAGAAGTATTATTTATTACTGGTGGAAAAGGTGGGCTTGGAAATGTTCACTTTAAATCATCAACTAACCAAAGACCAACTTATGCACAACCCGGTGAAAAAGGTGAGACTAGAGCTATAAAACTTGATCTTAAACTTATAGCTGATGTTGGACTTGTAGGTTTTCCTAATGTTGGTAAATCTACCCTTATTTCTATAGTATCAAATGCTCGTCCAGAGATTGCAAACTATGAGTTTACTACACTTACACCAAAACTTGGTCAAGTAAACATTGGTGATTTTGAATCATTTATTATGGCAGATATTCCAGGTATTATTGGTGGTGCACACGAAGGAAAAGGTCTTGGAATTCAGTTTTTAAGACATATAGAGAGAACAAAAACACTTTTATATATGGTAGATTTAGCTTCTTATAGAGACTTAAAAGAGCAAATTGAAGTTCTTAAAGATGAAATTTCCTCTTTTTCTGATAAGCTTGGAACAAATAAATATGCTATAGCTCTTACTAGAGTAGATATTGTACCACCTGATGACATAGATGAACTTGTTAATGGCTTTTTAAAACTTCTTGGAATAGAAGCATCAAAAACAAATGAGTTTAATTTTGATAGTAAAATGCCATATTTTATTCAAGACTCAGCTGATGAGACTTTAGGATACGACAAGACACTTCCTTATTTAGTTGTACCAATATCATCTCCAACCCATAAAAATATAGAGGCACTAAAATATTCTCTATTTAATTTGGTACAATCTGATAGAATTTAATAAAAAAAGAGATAATAATATGAAAAGAGTAGTTGTAAAAGTTGGTTCTGCTGTTCTTACTGAAAATGACGAGATTGCTTTAGAGCGAATGAGAGCTTTGGTTGATTTTTTAGCACAGCTTAAAGAAAAATATGAAGTGATATTAGTTTCTTCCGGCGCGGTAGCTGCTGGATATACAGAACTTGAGCTTGATAGAGCTATTGTAAAAAATAAACAAGCATTAGCATCTATTGGTCAGCCAATACTAATGAATAAGTATAGTAAAAAATTTGCAACTCATAATATTATAACGGCTCAAGTTTTAGTAACTGCTGTAAATTTTAATAGAGAAAATGATGTTAAAAGAATAAAAAATACAATAGATATTCTTTTATCAAATGGCGTAATTCCCATAATTAATGAAAATGATGCAACAGCTACAGTAGAGCTTACAGTTGGTGATAATGATCAACTCTCAGCGTATGTCACAAAAAATACAAATTCTGATATGTTAATAATTCTCTCAGATATTGATGCATATTATGATGAAGATCCAAGAAAAAATCCTAATGCAAAAATATTAAAAACTATAAACAATATTGACAAAAATGAGCTTAGTAAAGAAGCAAAGCCACATGGAACTTTCGCAACAGGTGGAATAATTACAAAGCTAAAAGCTGCCAATTTTCTTTTAAATAATAATATTGATATGTTTTTATCTAGTGGATTTGATTTAAGTGATATTAAAAACTATATGTTAAATTCTAATCAAACAGGTGGAACTCTTTTTACAAATGGAAAATAAATTGAAAATAATTTTTATGGGTACACCTGATTATGCAGAGCAGATATTAAGGCGTATAATTAATACAAACAATATGGATGTGGTAGCAGTTTATACTCAGCCAGATAAACCTGTTGGAAGAAAAAAGATTCTCACTTCATCACCTGTTAAAATTTTAGCACAAGAAAACTCTATAAAAATATATCAACCGAATAGACTTCGTAATCCTGAAACTGTAAATGAATTACTCAAAATTGAGTGTGATTATATTGTTGTTGCAGCATATGGACAAATACTACCACTTGAAATTTTACAACATGCTCCATGTATAAATTTACACGCATCTATCTTACCAAAATTAAGAGGAGCAAGTCCAATTCAGCAGACTTTACTTAATGGAGACTTTCGTACAGGGGTTACAGCAATGTTAATGGACATAGGTCTTGATACTGGAGATATTATTAAAATAAAAGAAATTGATGTAAGTGAGGATGAGATGGTTGAATCTTTATTTAACAGACTTACAGATGTTGCAAGTGAATTGACTATTGATGTATTAGAAAATTTTAATTCATATACTCCTCTTAAACAGGATAACTTTTTATCAACACACTGTAATAAAATTAATAAAAAAGATGGTGAGGTGGAATTTAAAGATGCTTTGACACTTTATAATAAGTATCGTGCATTTACTCCATGGCCAGCAATATATTTAAAATCTGGTTTAAAATTAAAACACATAGAACTTGCAGAAAAAACTAGTAAAAATAAAGCTGGAAAGATTCTTAAGATAGAAAAGGAATCAGTAGTAGTTGGATGTGAACAAGGCAGTATTAAAATACTTATAGTTCAGCCACAATCAAAAAAAGAGATGAATGTCATGTCATACATAAATGGTAAAAGATTAAACCTTGCAGATAATCTCACTTAATAGTGTTGATTCAACTCAAAAATATTTAAAAGAGTTAATAAAACAAAATAGTGTACAGCTTCCATATGCAGTAACTTCTAATATACAAACAGCTGGAATGGGAAGTAGAGATAATACTTGGGAGAGTTTAGATGGAAATTTATTTTTATCATTTGCAATTGAACTAAAAAATTTACCAAAAGATTTAAAACTTGAATCAGCATCCATATATTTTGCTTACATATTAAAAATTACTTTATCAGAGTTAAATTCATCTCTATGGTTAAAATGGCCTAATGATTTTTTTATAGATGATAAAAAAATAGGTGGAATGATTACAAATATATTTAATGATACCCTTATTTGTGGTGTTGGATTAAATATAAAAAACGTATATAAAGATTTTGATAAGTTAGATATAAAAATAAATAAAAATAAATTAATAGAATTATATTTTCAAAATATTAAAAAAAAATATTCATGGAAGCAGATTTTTAGTAATTATGAGCTAGAATTTTATAGAAGTAAATTTTTTTTTACTCACAATGAAAATTTAAGAATTTCTTTAGAAGATGCTAGTTTGCAAAAAGATGGCTCTATAATAATTAATGGCAAGAGGATATATAGTTTAAGATGAGCGAAGTAATAGTAATTGCAAATCAAAAGGGTGGTGTTGGTAAAACAACAACTGCTGTAAATTTAGCTGCTTCATTGGCTGTTGCTGAAAAAAAAGTACTTTTGATAGATTCAGATCCTCAAGCAAATGCAACTACATCACTTGGTTTTCATAGAAATGATTATGAGTTTAATATTTATCATGTATTAATAGGTACAAAAAAATTAAAAGATATTATTTTAAAATCAGAAATTGCAACTCTAGATTTAGCACCATCAAATATTGGGCTTGTTGGAATTGAAAAAGAGTATTATGATGCTGAGAATTCAAAAGGTCGTGAGTTAGTTTTAAAAAAGGCTATAGCAAATGTTAAAAAAGATTATGACTATATTATTATAGATTCACCTCCAGCACTTGGACCAATGACAATAAATGCACTCTCAGCTTCTAACTCTGTAATTATTCCTATCCAGTGTGAATTTTTTGCTTTAGAAGGACTTGCACAACTTTTAAATACAATAAAGCTTGTTAGAAAATCAATTAATCCTAAACTTAGTATAAAAGGTTTTTTACCAACTATGTTTTCTTCACAAAATAATCTTTCAAAACAAGTGTTTGCTGATTTAAAACAACATTTTAAAAATAAATTATTTACATGTCGAGAAAAAAAAATAATAGTAGTGCCAAGAAATGTTAAATTAGCAGAATCACCATCTTTTGGTAAACCTGCAATTCTTTATGATGTAAAGTCTATTGGTTCAATAACATATCAAAAATTAGCACAAGCGATAATAGAAACATGAAAACGCAAAAACTTGGCCGAGGACTAGATGCACTCTTAGGTGAAATGGATGAAGCATATGACAATGAGAGTTCATCAAAAGATTTTGTTATGGAAATTTCACTTAAAGATATAAGACCAAACCCATTTCAACCAAGAAAACATTTTGAAGAAAAATCTTTATATGAACTTAGTGAATCTATTAAAAATGATGGTTTAATTCAGCCAATTATAGTTATGGAAGATATTGATGGCTATATATTAATAGCTGGCGAAAGAAGATTTCGCGCTTCAAAATTAGCAAAACTAAAAACTATTCGTGCAATTATCTCACATAGTGATAAACAAAAAATGAGACAATTAGCTTTAATTGAAAATATTCAAAGAGATGAATTAAATTCAATTGAACTTGCACACGCATATGCTGAACTTATTAAATTACACTCACTTACACAAGAAGAATTATCTGTTAAAATAAATAAGAGTAGAACACATATTACTAATACATTAAGACTTTTACAATTATCTGTAAAAATACAAAAAACACTTATAGATAAAAAAATAACAGCTGGTCATGCAAAAGTTTTAGTAGGACTAGATGAAAAACAGCAGCAATTAGTTGTAAATTCAATTATTGGACAAAAGTTAAGTGTTCGAGAAGTTGAAAGTATTATTAAAAATATGAAAAGCAAAAAGCCAGAATTGGTAGAGCAACTTAAAATTGAATCATATGATTTTAGTAATGCAAAAAAAATATTTTCTTCACTTGGATATAAAATTAAAATTTCTAGTAAAAGTTTAACAATAAAATTTAATGATGAAAATCAGATTAACGACTTATTGTCATATCTTTCAAAATAATACACAAATAATTATAAATTTACAAATTTACAAATTTATTCTTTCTTTAACAATTCTTTTAATTTTAAAATAGTATAATCACGCAACTTTTAGGAGGTGCTATGTTAGATATTAATCCGATACTGCTTATAGCTACATTTATCGTGTTTCTTACGCTTATTGTTACTCTTAACAGATGGCTTTATAATCCATTGTTTGCATATATGAAGAAGAGAGATGAAGATATTAAAAAAGACTTACAAAAAGTAGGCTCTAATGATGAAGAAATCAATGAACTTAATTTTAATTCACAAACAATAATTACGAATGCTAAGCTGGAAGCTGCGGCCCTGAGAGAGAAAGTTACGGCAGATGCTAAAGAGTTAGCAGACAGTAAGTTAGAAGCAAAACGTATTGAACTAGCAAAAGAGTATATAGAATTTGAGCAATCACTTGCAGAATCAAAAAAGCAATTAACAGATAGTTTGAAATTACAAGTTCCACTGTTTAGTGAAGCTGTAAAAGCTAAATTTAGTCAGATATGAAAGGATCTAATGTGAGTAGAATTATAGTATTAATGCTTATGATATCAACAATAGCATTAGCATCAGATACAGAAAATGCAGGTACTGATATAGTTCAAAGAACAGTAAATTTTTTACTTTTTGTTGGACTTATTTGGTATTTGGTAGCTGAACCAGCTAAAAACTTTTTTGCATCTAGAAGTCAAGCAATTGCTGATGAGATGAAAAAAGTTCAAGAGAAGTTAAAAGAAACAGAAACTTTTAAAAAAGAAGCATTAGCTAAAATTACAGATGCAGAAAAATTTGCAGAAGAATTAGCTTTAAGTTCTAAAAAAGAAAATAAGATCATAAATGATAATATTATAGCTCAGTGTGAAGTAGACTTAGAAATACTTTCTAAGCAACAGATTATTCTAATGGAATTTGAACAAAGAAAAATGGTTACTAATGTTGTAGAAGAAGTGCTTGAACAGGTATTAAATGAAAGTAGTGACAGTTTTGATAAAGAAGCTATGGCTAATGTTATCTTAAAGAAGGTGGCATGATATGGAAGAATTAATCGCAAAAAAATATATCAAAGCAATGAAAAAAGGTTCTGACATAAAGACAATGCAAAATATAGCTTTGATTTTTTCTGCTATTTCTAAATCTTTTAATGATAAAAAATTTATTCAGATAATGAATAATCCAGATGTAACTAAAAATCAAAAATCAGATATTCTTTTGTCAGCAGTAAAATCAGTTGGTTCAAAAGAGGTTGAAAATTTAATTAAACTACTAATTGAGCATAATCGAATCAATATTATTCCTGCAATTGCAGAAGTGATGAGAAAAGATATTACTGCAACAAGTAGAAAATATGATGGAGTTGTTTATAGTGATAGTGATATTAGTAAAAAAGTTATAAAAGATTTAAGTAATGGTTTAGGTAAAAAATTTGACTCTAAAATATCATTGAAGTTTATTAAGAATGACTTCAACGGTATAAAAGTTGATGTTGAAGATCTTGGTGTAGAAATTAGTTTTTCTAAAACAAGAATCAATAGTCAAATAATAGAACATATAGTAAAAGCAATTTAACTTTCAACGAGAGGAGATGTATAGTGGTAGCAAAAATTCAAGCTGATGAAATCAGCTCAATAATTAAAGAACGTATCGATAACTTTGAATTAAGTGTCGATATTAATGAAACAGGTAAAATTGTTTCTTATGCTGATGGTGTTGCACAAGTTTACGGGCTTAGCAATGTTATGGCTGGAGAGATGATAGAGTTTGATGAGGGGACTCAAGGTTTAGTGATGAACCTTGAAGAGAGCTCGGTAGGTGTTGTTATTCTTGGTTCTGGGGATCAACTTAGAGAAGGTATGTCTGTTAAGAGACTTAGTAGACTTCTTCGTGTACCTGTTGGTGACGCTTTACTTGGTCGTGTTGTAAATGCACTAGGTGAGCCAATTGATGGTAAAGGTTCAATTGAAACAACTGAAACACGTTTTGTTGAGGAAAAAGCACCTGGAATTATGGATAGAAAATCTGTTCATGAGCCTTTAGCAACTGGTATTAAAGCTATTGATGCGCTAGTTCCAATTGGTCGTGGTCAACGAGAGCTTATCATTGGTGATAGACAAACTGGTAAAACTACAGTTGCCATCGATACTATTATCAATCAAAAAGGCAACGGAGTTGTTTGTATATATGTTGCAATAGGTCAAAAAGAATCAACAGTTGCTCAAATTGTTCGTCGTCTAGAAGAGCATGGTGCAATGGAATATACAATTATTGTAAGTTCTACAGCCGCTGAAGCAGCTGCGCTTCAATTTTTGGCTCCATATACTGGTGTTACAATGGGTGAGTATTTTCGTGATAATGCAAGACATGGTTTAATTGTATATGATGATTTATCTAAACATGCAGTTGCATATCGTGAAATGTCACTTATTCTTCGTCGTCCTCCAGGTCGTGAAGCATACCCAGGGGATGTTTTTTATATTCACTCTCGTCTTCTTGAGAGAGCTGCAAAACTTTCTGATGAAAAAGGTGCTGGTTCATTAACTGCTCTTCCTATTATTGAAACACAAGCTGGTGATGTTGCGGCATATATTCCAACTAATGTTATCTCTATTACTGATGGTCAAATTTTTCTTGAAACAGACTTATTCAATTCAGGTGTTCGTCCAGCAATTAATGTTGGTCTTTCAGTATCTCGTGTTGGTGGTGCTGCTCAGATTAAGGCTACTAAGCAAGTCGCTGGTACACTAAGGCTTGATCTTGCTCAGTATCGTGAGCTTCAAGCGTTTGCTCAATTTGCATCTGATCTTGATGAAACCTCCCGTAATCAGTTAGAGCGTGGACAAAGAATGGTAGAAGTTTTAAAGCAAGGTCCTTTTTCTCCTCTTTCTGCTGAGAAACAGGTTGTAATTATTTTTGCTGGTAATGAAGGGTTCTTAGATGATTTTGCTCCATCAAATGTTGTTCGTTTTGAAGCAGAGTTATATCCATTTATTGAAGCATCTTATCCTCAAATTTTTGAGAATATTAGAAGTGCCTCTAAAGTAGATGATGACACTAAAGTAATAATGAAAAAAGCACTTGAAGAGTTCAAAGCTAGCTTCGTAGCTAACTAAGGGATATTTAATGGCAAACTTGAAAGATATTCAAAGACAGATAAAGAGTGTTTCTAACACTCAAAAGACAACACGTGCGATGAAGCTTGTATCAACTGCAAAACTTCGTCGTGCTGAAGAGTTGGCTAGACGCTCGCGTCTGTATGCTGCAAAAATGAATCAGGTAATTGCTGAAATAGCTGGACGTATAAAATGCAACAAGGTTGGTGGTATTGATAATCGCTGTTTTACAGAGATTGAAACTCCAAAAACTGTTGATGTTGTTTTTGTAACTGCAGATAAAGGTTTATGTGGTGGTTTTAATATTCAAACTATTAAAACTGTTAAAAAATTATTAGCAGAGTATAAAGAAAAAAATATAAAAGTACGTTTACGTGGTGTCGGTAAAAAAGGTGTAGAATTTTTTAAATATAATGAAGTTGAACTTTTTGACTCAGTTATTGATTTAAGCTCTAAGCCAGATAAAGAAAAAGCAGATAAATTCATTGAAGCTTCCATTGAAGATTTTAAAGATGGAAAAATTGATGGTCTTCAAATTGTTTATAATGGTTTTAAGAACATGATGACTCAGGAGTTACATGTTCTCAAGCTGCTACCAGTAGATACAGAACAGTTTGACTGTAATGAAGAGCAAAAATCAATTCTTGAGATTGAAGCTGAAGATGATGAGAAAATGTTAGATTCTTTAGTGAATAGATATGTACAATATGCTATGTATTATGCACTTATAGACTCAGTTGCGGCTGAGCATAGTGCAAGAATGCAAGCGATGGATACAGCGACTAACAATGCAAAAGATATGGTTAAAATATTAAATGTTAAATTTAATAAAGCAAGACAAGCAGCTATTACTACAGAACTTATTGAGATAATAAGCGGTGTGGAGTCTATGAAATAATGGAGAAAAATATGATTGGTAAAATTAGTCAGGTTATGGGTCCAGTTGTTGATGTTGATTTTGATGGTTATCTTCCAGTAATCAATGAAGCAATTGAAGTTAAAGTAAATGTAGAAGGCAATGAAACTCGTTTAGTACTAGAAGTTGCAGCTCACTTAGGTGATGGTCGTGTTAGAACTATTGCTATGGATATGAGTGAAGGTTTAGTTCGTGGTATGGATGCTACTGCTACAGGTTCACCTATTAAAGTTCCAGTTGGTGACAAGGTGCTTGGTCGTATCTTTAATGTAATTGGTGAAACTATTGATGGTGGCGAAGCTATTACTGATGCACCTGAGTGGTCTATCCACCGCGCACCTCCACCGTTGGTTGATCAGTCAACTGTTACAGAAATGTTTGAAACAGGTATCAAAGTTGTTGATTTATTGGCACCTTATTCTAAAGGTGGTAAAGTTGGATTATTCGGTGGTGCTGGTGTTGGCAAAACAGTTATTATCATGGAACTTATTCACAATGTTGCAATGGGTCATGATGGTTTATCTGTATTTGCTGGCGTTGGTGAGAGAACACGTGAAGGAAATGACCTTTATTATGAGATGAAAGATTCAAATGTGCTTGACAAAGTTGCACTTTGTTATGGACAGATGAGTGAGCCTCCAGGTGCACGTAACCGTATCGCTCTTACAGGTATTACTATGGCTGAGTATTTTCGTGATGAAAAAGGTCTAGATGTATTGATGTTTATCGATAATATCTTCCGTTTCGCACAGTCAGGTTCAGAGATGTCAGCACTTCTTGGTCGTATCCCTTCAGCTGTTGGTTACCAACCAACTCTAGCTCGTGAAATGGGTGCTCTTCAAGATAGAATTACATCAACTAAAACTGGTTCAATTACTTCAGTTCAAGCTGTTTATGTACCAGCAGATGATTTAACTGATCCAGCTCCTGCTTCTGTATTTGCTCATCTTGATGCAACTACAGTACTTAATCGTAAAATTGCTGAAAAAGGTATCTATCCTGCAGTTGATCCACTAGATTCAACTTCAAGATTGCTTGATCCACAGATTGTTGGAGAAGAGCATTATGCAGTGGCTCGTGGTGTGCAAACTACACTTCAAAAGTATAAAGATCTTCAAGATATCATTGCGATTCTTGGTATGGATGAGCTTAGCGAAGATGACAAAAATGTTGTTGAACGTGCTCGTAAAATTGAGAAATTCCTTTCTCAACCATTCTTTGTTGCTGAAGTGTTTACAGGTTCTCCAGGTAAATATGTATCACTTGCAGATACTATCAAAGGATTTAAAATGATTCTTGATGGTGAGTGTGATAATATACCAGAAAATTCTTTCTATATGGTTGGTAATATGGATGAAGCAATTGAGAAATCTCAAAAAAAGTAATTCATAAAGGATTAAAATGAGTAAGTTAAAACTTGAAATTCTAACTCCTAATGGCGAAATCTATAATGGTGAAGCCCTTAGTGTTACTCTTCCTGGAGAAGAGGGCGAATTTGGTGTTCTTTCAGAACACTCTTCGTTAACAACTTTACTGGATGCTGGTGTTATAGATATCGAAAAAAATGATAAATCAATAGAATCAATTTTAATTAACTGGGGTGTTGTTCATGTTGATGAAGAAAAAATTGTAGTACTGGTTGAAGGAGCTGTAGCAATTCGTGGAGAAACACAAAGTGATATTTCTAAGGCTCTTGAGAATGCTAAAGAACTTATTGAGTCAATCAAAGATAATAATCCAGCGATTGCAACAGTGTCTGCAAAACTTGAATCAGCAGCTCAAAATTTAATATAAATTAATGTTTAATTCAATAATTGATTTTTATGTTATAAGTCATCCAGTAACACTGGGTGTTTTAGCACTTTTAAGCGTATATTTCATAGCATTAAATTGGATTTTTTTCTACCGTTATTTTTTTATTAATAATTGGCTAGAAGTTGAAAACAGATCTCTTGAAACTCTTTTAATGGGATCCAAAACTTTAAATATACAATCTTTTTTAAATCATTTTTTAAAAACTAGTTCTAATGTAACAAAAGAAATTTTAGACTTAGGCATGCTCGCAGCTACAAAAGATGCTACAAAAGGTTTGTCAACACTTTCTGTATTTGCTTCAACCACTCCATTTATTGGTCTATTTGGTACTGTTGTTTCTATTTTAGATACATTTACTCATATAGGTCAAAGTAGTGGCGGAATGTCAGTTATTGCAAGTGGTGTGTCTGATGCTTTAGTTGCAACTGCAGCAGGTATATTTGTTGCGATTTTCGCATATACTTATCACCAGATACTAAAAAGAAAATCATTTGAATTGATTAGTACAATGCAGATGCAAGGTGATGCAATAATAGCTCGTAAGGAGTAAACTATGAGTTATGATTGGGATGAAAAACCTGAACTTAATATTACTCCACTTGTGGATGTTATGCTTGTTCTTTTGGCTATTATGATGGTAGTTGCTCCAAATATGATATATGAAGAAAAAATCAGATTGCCACAAAGCTCAAAAACCACTCAATTAGTAAAAATTCCACCAGTACATATAGTTATTGATAGAAATAGAAATCTTAAAGTTAATAAAGATACTTTTTTGATGAATGCATTTATGGATAATTTTTTATTATATTCAAAGAAATTAGATCTAAAAGCAACTGTATTAATCAGCGCAGATAAAAGTTTAGATTACGGTGTTGTTATGTCAGTATTAGCTGCTGTTAAACAAGCAGGTTTTTCTGAGGTATCATTAGCTACAAATGAATAAAGAGAAATATTATTTCTATGTTAGTGGTTTTATATCACTATCTTTATTTTTCTTTTTTTTAATAATATCTTTATATATGTTGGTATCAACAGATAAAACCCATATTTTTGCGATTAAAAAAGATAATTTTATCTCTGTTTCAATAGAAATACCAGAAATAATGACACGTAGTATAAAAAAAAACAAACCTAAAGAAGTTGTAGAAAAAACTATTACACCCATTAAGAGTAAAGATATAAATATTGATAATTTATTTAATGATGTATGGACAAAAAGTATTAAAAAATCTAAGCGTGTAGAAGAAAAAGTCAATAATAATAACAATAGAAGACTTCAAGAAATTCAAAAAAAAATAAGTAAATCAAATGAAAATAAAGTTAAATTGATATCAAAAAAAATTAATACGAATGATGTTTTAAAAGTGAGTGATAAAACTGTAAAAACATCTACAGCACATGAGGTTAATGAATATTTAGCTAAAATTCAAGCTTTAGTATATGAACATTTTTTTCCACCTCAAAATACACAAGGAAATAGTGTTAAAGCAATAATTGAGCTTAGTTCATTAGGAAAAATGTACGATTTTAGAATTTTAACCTACTCATCAAATAGTGAATTAAATAAAGAGTGTGATAAAATAAAAAAAAGACTTATAAATATTATATTTCCTAAAAAACCAAGCAGTAGTTTTGGTCCATATACAATTATATTAAAATCTAAGGAGTAAATTTGAAAATTTTAATTTCATTATTGATGACAATTACAATTATTTTTGCAAGTGATGCAACTATTGAGGTGATTAAAAAAGCTGATTCATTACCTAGTATAGCGGTAGAAGACTCATCAATAGGTATTAATAAAGAATTTAAAATAAAATTTTTTAAATCCTTGGTAGCTGACTTAAATGTTATTTCTTTATTTAACGTAGATAGAAATTATCGTACTCCTAAATATGATGCAAATGAAGTTTCTTATGAAAATAAAGATTCAGATTATGTTGTTAGATATAAAATAATTAAAAAAGACAATGGTGAATTAAATATTAAATTAAAAATGTTTAATAAAGATAAAATTGTTTTTAATAAAAATTATAAAATAAAACAATCAAAAATTTATATGTTTGTTGCACATGCTATAGCGTATGATATAAATAAATTTATGGGTGAGGCTCCTATTGGATGGATAAAAAGAAAAGTAATATTTTCTAGAATCATATCACCAAAAAAGAGTGAATTAGTTATTGCAGATTATACTCTTTCATATCAGCATACAATTGTAAAAGGTGGTTTTAATATATTTCCAAAATGGGCAACTAAAGCACAAGATTCATTTTATTACACCTCTTTGGACGAAAGAAAACCAACTTTAAAATATATAAATATTAAAACTGGTCAAAGTAAAATAATAAAATCTTCTGATGGTATGATGATATGCTCTGATGTAAGTGATGACGGAAAAAAATTATTATTAACTATGGCTCCAACAGGTCAACCAGATATATATATTTATGATGTAAATACTAAAAAGACTTTAAAGTTAACTAACTACGGTGGAATTGATGTTAATGCTCAATTTATGGGCAAAAATAAAATAGCTTTTGTTTCTAATCGCTTAGGTAATCCAAATATATTTTCTAAAAAAATAGGTTCTAATAGTGTTGAACAAATGGTTTATTATGGAAAAAGTAATGCAGCTTGTAGTACTTTTGATGAATATATAGTATATAAATCCCGTGAGAGTTCAAATGCGTTTGCAAAAAATACATTTAATTTGCACTTAATTTCAACACAAACAGATTTTATAAGAAGATTAACGGCTGTAGGCATAAATGAATTTCCAAGATTTTCTGTAAATGGAGATGCTATTATTTTTATTAAAAATTATAAAGCTCAAAGCTCTATAGGCATAATTAGATTAAATCATAATAAAAATTATCTTTTTCCTTTGAAATATGGAAAAGTTCAATCAATGGATTGGTAAAAAAATTAAATTATCAAAATATATTAATGTTATTTTGGTACAATCATGTTAAATAAAACTTTAAGGTAAGTAAGTATGAAAAATATTCTGATTTCTGGTGTTGTTATAGCACTTTTAACTTTTAGTGGGTGTTCTGATAAAGATCCTGTTATTGATGACACTGCTCAAAATGAAGAAACACCAATTGAAAAAGTTGCGCCTATAAAAACAGAAACCGTATCATCTGATGATGCATCTGTTATAAGCGAAGACACTTCTATGAGTGAAGATACTTCAAACGATTATAGTAGTGATAATGATAGCAATAATTATAGTAGCGAATCTATAACAAGCATAGAGGAGGAAATGTTACCAATATACTTTGATTTTGATAGATTTAATATAAAACAAAGTATGCAAAGTAATCTTTCAAATGATGTTAGAGTAGCTAATGGATCAGCAAGTAAATATTCATTGAAGCTAGAGGGTAATTGTGATGAATGGGGAAGTGATGAATATAATTTTGCACTTGGGCTAAAAAGGGCAAATACAGTTAAAAAATCTTTAGTTGCTGAAGGTGTTGATGTTAATCGTATAACAATGGTAAGCTATGGTGAAAGTAATCCTACATGTACTGATAAAACAGAAGAGTGCTGGTCTAAAAATCGTAGAGTTGACTTTAAGCTTCTTCCGTAATTTATGAGTAAAAATAGTTTACTTCTTTTTTCAGCACTATTCTTACCATATTGTTTATATAGTGCTGAACCTTCAGCATTTGGTGCTGGTAAGTTAGATAACCCAACACCGTATGGCCTAACTTCAAGTGAAAAAGTTATTCTACAAAATAAAAAAAATCTTCGTAAAGTTGAAGTTAAGAGTAATAATCAAGCAAATGAAGTCGATTCTATTCGAGAAAGAATAGATGGTCTTCAAACATTAATAGAGAGTTTAAATATATCATCTAGAGATAATAAACTTGAATTAAAATCATTAAAACAAAAAAATATTGATCAGTTAAAAGGCAATAACGAATACGAAAAAAGGCTTATAGAGTTAATTCAAGTAAATAGTGACTTAGCACAAGAAAATGGCGAATTTATTATAGTTAATACTAAAGAAATAAATAAATTAAAACTTTTAACAGCAGAAATATCTAAACTGGTAGATAAAATAAACATTGCATATGTTACAAAAAATGAATTTAATTTACTTGTAGATGATGTAAATAAATTTAAAGATTTAGTAGCTAAAGAATTTATAGAAAAAGAAAAATCACAAAAAAAACTGCATGCAAAATTAAAACAAAGTAAATCTAAACTTGATGATATACCAAACAGTGAAATTGCAAAAAGAGCTAAAAATTATTATAATAAAAAGTTTTATACTAAGGCTCTTAAGTACTATAATCATTTAATAAATAAAAACTATAAACCAGCACAGGCTCATTATATGATTGGTGAAATTAAATATTATAGAAAAAGTTATTCAGATGCAATAGCATATTTTAAAAAAAGTGCATCAATATATTCAAAAGCTTCTTATATGCCAACATTACTTCTTCATACAGCAATTTCTATGGATAAAACTGGTGATAAAATTAATGCAGAAACATTTTATAATGCAGTAATAACAAAATATCCACAAAGTAATTCAGCACAAATAGCAAAAAGTAATCTTGATTTAATTCAATAAAGATTATTAATTTATCTTTAATTAGTATGAATTATGATAGAATCCAAAAAAAAATAAAAGGTATATTAAATGGCAATACAAGCAAATCAAATTGTATCGATTGAATACGAAGTAAAAGATGGTGAAGATATTGTAGATAGCAATATCGACGGTACTCCATTGGTATTTATGTTTGGTAAAGGTCAAATTATTATAGGGTTAGAAAATGGAATTTCTGAGATGTCTATTGGCGAAAAAGCAGAAATTTTAGTTAAAGCTGTTGATGCATATGGTGAATATAATGCAGAAGCAAAACAAGAAGTTTCAAAAGATCAGTTCGCAGGAATTGATTTAGAAGTTGGAATGAGTCTTTATGGGCAAGGTGAAGATGGGAGTACAGTTCAAGTTATAGTGCAAGAAATAGGAGATGAGAATATTATTATTGATTTTAATCATCCTTTGGCTGGTAAAGATTTATCTTTTAATGTATCTATAAATAATATTAGAGAAGCATCTTCTGAAGAAGCTATGACTGGAATTCCTGCTGAAAATCAACAGCATGATGAATCTTGTGGTTCTGGTTGTGGACACTAATTATATAACTATATCTCCATCTTCAATTGAAGCATTTAAAACAGCTACCTTTTTAAAGACGTTAAATGTAAACGCTCTTATAATGGGAGAGATAGGTGTTGGTAAAAAGAGTTTAGCTAAATATATTCTTCCTGATGCACCAGTACTTAATGCAGCTAACTTTGATGAATTATTAACAACTCTTCTAAGTGCTCATGAGATTATAATAATAGGTTTGGAGAATTCTCCAAATATAAAAAAGATTTTAGATATTATTAGTTCCAAAAATATTAGAGTTATTGCAACAGCAAAAAGTTCTTATAACTATGAAATAGTAGATTCTATATTTAGCATTAAATTTGATATACCACCGCTCTCACATAGGCCAGAGGATGTTGAACAATTGATTCAAAAATTTGCTAATGAAGCATCTTCACTTTTTAGTACAAATGAAATTTTTTGTACGAAAAGTTTTAAGCCAGATTTATCTCAAAATTCAAATTCTTTAAGACGACAAATAATGATTAACTATTTACTTCAAGATATAAATGATATAGAATTAATGAGTATTATTCAAAATTATTTATCAGATAAATTAGGTTCAAAAAATGATTATAAAAAATTTTTACATCTGTATGAAGTTCCACTTATAAAGGCAGGGTTAGAAAAATTTAAATCACAATTACAATTATCTGATAAACTTGGATTAAATAGAAATACACTTAGAAAAAAAATAGTTGATAATAAAGAGTATTTATAGTTCATATATTAAATTATTCTCTTTATGGTTAAGTATAACTTCTCAAGTGAATTTTAGCAAAGGAAAAAAATGAAAAAAATAGCAATGATTTTTGCAGGGCAGGGTTCCCAAGCTCTAGGTATGGGAAAAAATTTTTATGAAAGCTCAGATATTGCAAAAGATATGTTTGATAAAGCTGGAGAAAGAATAGGGGTTGACTTTAAAGAGATAATGTTTCAAGAGAATGAAAAACTTTCTCAAACTGCTTATACTCAACCAGCAATACTTCTTGTTCAAATGATTGCATATCGTCTTTTTCAAGATGCTTGTCCGACAGAGGCAGAATTATTTTTAGGTCACTCTTTAGGAGAGTTTTCAGCACTTTGCGCAAGTGGTGCAATTGATTATATTGATGCAGTTGAGCTTGTTTATAAACGTGGACAATTAATGCAAGAAGCATGCTCTGGCATAGAAGCTGGAATGATGGCTTTAGTTGGCTTAGATGATGAAGGTGTAGAGAAAGTTTGTTCTCAAGCTCAAGATAATGGTAAAAAGGTATGGCCAGCAAATTATAATCAAGATGGACAGTTAGTTGTAGCTGGAATAAAATCTGATTTAATCTTTTTAGAGCAAACTTTTAAAGATGCTGGTGCTAAAAAAGTTATACTTCTAAATATGTCAGTTGCATCTCATTGTGAAATACTCACATCTGCTCAAGAGCCACTTGCTAAAATAATGTTTGAAATGGTTAAGAATTCATTTTCTGCTCCAGTTATCTCTAATGTTACAGCAGCTCCTTATAGCACTAAAAATGAGGCTGTGTCACTATTAAAAGATCAATTAATTAAGCCAGTAAAATATAAACAATCAATTTTATCAATAGCTAATGATGTTGATTTAGCTATAGAATTTGGTAATGGTGTAACTTTAAAAGGTCTTAATCGTAGAATAGTAAAAGATTTAAGAACTATGAATATATTTGATATGACCTCACTTAAAAAAGTTATAGAAGAATTATCAAATTAAAATGAAAGTTACTCTAGCTCAAATATCACCTAAATTAAATCGTTCTAACTTGAACGATATAATATTAATAATTGAAAAATTTAAAGATAATAGTGATTTGATAGTATTTCCAGAGTTATCTTTAAATGGCTATATGCTTCAAGACAAACTTTATGAAGATGCTTGGGATATAGATGATTTAGATGAGTTAAAAAAATTAAGTTTTAAAATCGATATTGTAGTTGGTGTTGCTTTAAGAGATAAAAACAATTTTAGAAATGCTGCACTTTATTTTTCTCAGGGGATACTTTTATCAAAGCACTATAAAGTTCATCTTCCAAACTATGGAATGTTTGAAGAAGCTAGATATTTTGAAGCTGGTGATGTATTTGAGAGTTTTACATGTAGCTATGGAAAAGTGTCAATGCTTGTTTGTGAGGATTTATGGCATATATCTGCTCATGAAGATTTAATTAATGAAAATCCAGATTATATTATTGCTCTTGTAGCATCTCCCGCTCGTGGTTTTAGTGATAGTGGGTTAGAGATAGAAGACAAGTGGGTAGATATTATAAAAAGAGTTGCTTTAAAATGTAGCGCAAAAATAATATTTGTAAATCGTGTTGGTTTTGAAGATGGCTTAGGGTTTTGGGGTGGAAGTTGTATAGTAGATAAAGATTCTAATATACAATATAAATTACCTCATTATGAAAAAATAGTAAAAACATTTGAAATTTAATAAGCATAAAAAACGAAATTAAAAAAGGAATAAATATGTTAAAGATAGCAATAATGGGTGCAATGCCTGAAGAGATAGCACCAATTTTAGAGAAATTTAGACCATATAAAACTACAAAATATGCTGATAATGAATATTATGAAGCTACATATAATGGTGTAGAAATTGTTGTTGCTTATTCTAAGATAGGTAAAGTATTTTCAACTTTAACTGCAACTACGATGATTCAACATTTTGGATGTGATAAACTACTCTTTTCAGGAGTTGCAGGTGGAATTAATCCTAATCTTAAGATTGGTGATTTGATTGTAGCAACAAAATTATCTCAACATGACTTAGATATTACAGCATTTGGTCATCCCATGGGTTTTGTTCCTGGTGGTAGTATCTTTGTTGAAGCAAACAAAGAATTAATCGAGATATCTAAAGAAGTTGCAAAAGAATTAGGTAAAACTGTACAAGAAGGAATTATTGCTACGGGTGATCAATTTGTACATGATGAAAAAGTAAAAGATAATATAGTAAAATATTTTAATGCTGATGCTCTTGAGATGGAGGGTGCTTCTGTTGCTGTTGTATGTAATGCTTTAAATGTACCATTTTTTATACTTCGTGCAATTAGTGATACTGCAGATACAGATGCTAGTTTCTCATTTGATAAATTTATGGAATCAAGCGCGATAATATCAGCTGAATTTATTATGAAAATGGTTCAGCATATCGTTGACACAAAATGAACAAAGTCCATTTTACTACGTTAACACACAATTTGTTGTGCTTAATTAAGAAAAGAAAATGAAGAAAATATATCCTTCTAAAAAAATAATGTCAAAACTTGGTAAAACAAATGCTGAATTTGAGCTCATAGAAGAAGGTGACAAAATTTTAGTTGGTCTTAGCGGCGGTAAAGACTCTTTAACTATGATTCATGCTTTAAAAGAGCAACAGCGACGTGCTCCTTTTAAATTTGAAATTTTGGCAGTTACAGTCGGCTATGGAATGGGGGAAAACTTAGATAATCTGATATCACACTGCAAAGAGTATGATATACCACATATTTTTCATGATACTAAAATATTTGAACTAGCAGAAGAAAAGATTAGAAAAAATTCATCTTTTTGTAGCTTTTTTTCAAGAATGAGAAGAGGAACACTTTATGGAGCAGCACAGAAGCATGGATGTAATAAAGTAGCTTTAGGTCATCACTTAGATGATGCAACAGAGAGCTTTTTTATGAACTTTATTTATAATGGTCAAATGCGTTCACTTGCTCCAAAATACAGAGCTAATAATGGATTAATTGTAATTAGACCACTTATTCAAATGAGAGAGCGTCAATTAGCTGCTTTTGTAAAGGATAATAATTTAAAAGCTATTGGTGATGAAGCTTGTCCTGGATTTCGTTTTGAAACGAAGTTACCACATGCTCGTGCAAATATAAAAGAAAAACTAGCAAAAATGGAGGAAGAATTTCCACAGTTATTTACTTCATTAAATGCTGCATTTAAAAATATATCACAAGAAAGTTTTTTTGATAAAGAAAAATTCTTAATTTGAATATTTACAGTCTAAATTTTCTTCAGCTTTAGCAATTTGTTTTTTCTTTTTAAGTAAAGTGTCTTCTTTTATAGTTTTTAAAAATTCAATTATATTTTCTTGATAAGATATAGTATCTCTGTCATGAGATAAGTCAATAAGTAATTTTAGTGAATCAGTATTAATTTTTTTAGCATATCTTGGAATTATTTTTAATTCTTTTTGAATATGTTCTATAAGAATATCGATATCTAGACCATTATTGTCTTTTACTTTTTTGACAAGTTCTTTAGTTGTAAGCATCAATAAATTTGCTCTATCTTCATCATTATTATAAATATTCATACCAATATTTTTTACAATTTCATAACATTCATCTTTTATATCACTATTTGCTGTTATTATAAGTGCGAAAACTTTAGAACGAAATTCTAGAGATCCATGATGAGAAACAAAAAGTTCACGAAACGCACTGAAAAAGTGGTGTTTAATCATAAATCCTATGCCCATTTAAATTCCTTATGTATTACTTATATGCTATTATACATCTTTGATTTTAAAATGAAAATTAATAATACTATTTAGTAAGGAAAAGTTTATGGGTAGAGCCTTTGAATACAGAAAAGCATCAAAAATGAAAAGATGGGGAGCAATGTCAAAACTTTTTCCGAAATTAGGAAAAATCATTACAATGGCAGCAAAAGAAGGTAGCAGTAATCCAGATATGAACTCTAAACTTAGAACAGCTATTTTAAATGCTAAAGCTGAAAATATGCCTAAAGATAATATAGAAGCAGCTATTAAAAGAGCATCAGCAAAAGATACTGCTAGCATGTTAGAAGTAAACTTTGAAGGAAAAATACCACATGGAGTACAACTTTTTATAGAATGTATGACGGATAATAATACAAGAACAGTGTCTAATGTGAAAAACATACTTACTAAAAATGGTGGAGAAATGCTAACAAAAGGCTCGTTAGAGTTCATGTTTGATAGAAAAGCATTAATAGAATTTAAATTAAAAGATAATATTGATTCAGAAGAACTAGAATTAGAGTTAATTGATGCAGGACTTGAGGAGATAGAATCTGAAGATGGTGTTGTTTTAGTTACAGCTGATTATAAAAGTTTTGGTAAATTAAATGAGGCTTTAGAGGGTATGGGTATTGAAATAATAAAAGCAAATTTAGAAAGAATGCCAAATGTACCAATATCAATTAGTAGTGTTGAGCAAGAAGATATTAATAAAATTTTGGAAAAATTAAGTGATGATGATGATGTACAAAAAGTTTTTACAAATTTAGCATAATACAATTTTTTATGAAATATATTAATGAAGAAATTTATAAAAAACTAGAAATAAAACAATTAAAATTTATTGCATATTTAATTCCATTTAAGAAAATAGTGACGCTGTTAACTTAGTTATAAACACTATAATTCACAAAGAGTTTAGTGATAAAACAATTTATGAATTAAAATCAATTAAAAAAAATATGAAAGCTTTTTTAGCTTCTTCCTTGAACAGCATTTCCCATATCCCACATAGGTAAGAATATACCAAGAGCAAGTAATATAACCATACATGCAATAATTAAAAGCATAAGAGGCTCTATTGCTTCAGATAAACCATCGATAATAGCATCAAAGCGCATTTTAAAGTATTCAGCAACTTTTTTTATCATAGTATCTAGTGTACCACTATCTTCACCAGCTTTTATCATTTGAATAATCATGTTTTCAAATAATTTAGTATCTTCTAACCCTTTATTTAAAGCTGAACCTTTTTCAACAGCTGACCTTACAGTAGATAATTTTTGTTTTAAGGGAAGGTTGTCAATCATTGAAATTGACGTATCAAGAGCTTCTGCAATAGGAATACCAGCACGAATAAGTTCAGAAAACACAAGAGTAAAACGGCTAAGGGTTGCATACATAATTATATTTTTAATTAAATATGTTTTAAGTAGTGTTTTATGCCAAGCAAATCTAATATCTTTATTATTATTAATAAGATATTTAAAAGTTATAAATGAGGCAAATAAAATAGCTAAAACATATGGACCATAGTTGTTAAATAGATGTTCTAATGTAAGAAGTATTTGTGTTGGTAAAGGAAGATTTGCCCCTAGTTCTTCAAAAATTGTTTTAAATTGAGGCACAACATAAGATATTAAAACTGTAAAAGCAATTGCCATAGCAATCATTACATTTCTGGGATATGCCATTGCTTTTTTAAACTTTATAACATTTGCTCTTATCTCTTCTAGCATATCTGCTAGTGAATATAGAGAATCATCTAAATTACCAGTTTTTTCACCAAGTTGAGTCATGGCAATTGTTAAATTTCCAAGTTCAAAACGAAAATTTTCCATTGATGTTGATAGTGAGTGACCAGAGTTTATATCTTCTGCTAGTTTACCAAAAACTAATTTTAAACTTTCATCTTGTGTTGATTTAGCAATTTCACTTAGTGAATCATAAATAGAGATACCAGCATTTGTCATAACTGCTAATTGTCTAATAGATGCTATAAGTGCGTCAGGTTTTATTTTTTTCTTTCTTATATTTTTTAAGAGGTCATTCTTAAATCTTTTAAGTTGATTTTCTAATGGTTCTTTTGCTTCAACAACTTTAATAAGTATACCTTGATATTTTTGCTTTGCAATTTCAGAAGCTTGTTTTTTATCATTAGCGTACAAGCCAACATGATCTTTTTTACCTTTTATAAGAATAGTTGCTATAAAGTATTTCATTATTTTGCCACCTTTAAAATTTCTTCAATACTAGTTATGCCATCAAGTGCTTTATTAATTCCATTTTGCAATATTGGAATAAAGCCATCTTTAATTGCTTGAGCATATAAAATATCATTAGATGCACTCTTTGCTATTAATGATGAAAGTTCATCGGTAATATCTAGAACTTCACAAATCATTTCTCTTCCCATATATCCACTTTCATTACACTCTTTACATCCTGAACCTGTGTAAAATTTACTATTTTTTGGTATATAATCATTAATATCTTCAAAAATAGAAGCAGATATTTTTTCTTCCACTTTACAGTGAATACATATCTTTCTAATAAGTCTTTGTGCCTGTATAGTAACTAAAGCACCACTAATTAAGTAGTGAGGAATTCCCATATCAACCATACGAGTTATGGCACTTATAGAATCATTTGTATGAAGTGTTGATATTACTAAGTGACCTGTCAATGCTGCTTTAATAGCAATTTCTAATGTTTCATGATCACGAATCTCACCAATCATGATTTTATCAGGATCTTGTCTTAGTATTGAACGAAGAGCATCAGCAAAAGTAAGCCCAACTTTTGGACTTACCTGAACTTGTTGGATTAAATTCATTCTATACTCAACAGGATCTTCAACTGTTATAACTTTATCTTCTACATTCCTTAATTCATTTAGTGCACCATAGAGTGTAGTTGTTTTACCACTTCCAGTTGGGCCTGTTACAAGAATAATACCATAAGGTGAGCTTAAACCACGAAGAAGTTTTTGATAACTCACAGTATCCATACCAGCTTCTTCAAGTTTAACAAGAGCTTTTTGTTTATCAAGCACTCTCATAACTATTGATTCCCCGTAAAGAATAGGAAGAGTTGATATACGAAAATCATATTCTCTCTCACCAACTAATGTTGAAAAACGCCCATCTTGAGGTTTTCTTTTTTCAGCAATATCAAGATTTGCCAGTAATTTTAATCTTGATGCAAGTGGTGGATATATATCTTTTTCAAAAATAAACATTTCTGCAAGTTTACCATCTATTCTAGCACGGACAACACAGTTTTTTTCAGTTGGTTCAACATGGACATCACTAGCACGACCTTTAATACAAGCGTCTAAAATAACATCTATTAAAAGTAAGATAGATGATGCTTCTTGTTGTTCTTCTATTGAATTAATTGAGTTTAATTCATCTCTAATCTTTTTAATTAAACCTTTTACACTATCTTTTAGCTCAACTTTAAAAAGGTATGAACCAATTTGTTTTTTTGTGGCAACTGCAACTTTTATAGGCTTTCTAATAAATAATCTTTGTATCGCTTCTTGAGCTTCTATATCTAGAGGGTCACAAAAAGCAATAACTACATTAAAATCATCTTCTAAAATAGGGAGTATATTATATTTTTTTAGTTGAGTAAGAGATATTCTTTCTGTAAGTTTATAATCCATATCAATAGAATCAAGATCTAAAAAAAGGAGATTTTGTTCTTTTGCAAGTTTTTGTAAAATATCTTTTTCAGCAATATAGTCATAATCATCTATTATAGAGATATCATAGTTGCCATTTTGTATTTTTTCAACTATAAATCTTATAAGCCTATCCATGGTCATAAAACCAGATAGAGTAATATCTCTAAGGATTAAGTTGCTATTTAATCCCTTAGCAATAAGTCTATCAACTTGTGCTTTCATGATAAAGCCATTTTCTAATAAATCTGAAGTTATTCTATCCATTAAATATCTCCTACCAGTATGCGTGGCGCTTAATCATGACTGAGTTATAATATTTTTCTATGATAACTTTACTTAATCTATTGTTTTTTTCAAGATATAGTTTATATGTTGTTTTTTTATCATTTTCATTTTCAAAAAGATAAAAAGCTCTTGGTTCATGCTTCTCAAGTTTAGCATATAAATCAAAAACTTTTGACAATGTATAGTCGGTTGTAGGTAATTTAAAAGAGGATAAATCATAATTATCCACTAATGCATGGTATAAAAGTTTTTTTTGCATTAATATAATAGAGAAATATGCAGAATTAGCACGAGCTTCTTTTGAGAACTTAAGAGCTGCAATTGGCACTGATAGTCTATCAATATAATCTGATTTTAAACAAGCAAAAGCATATAAGGAGATATACTCTTCATTTTGTCTGTAGCGGCTAAAGTTATGAAAGCCAAGATTACAAACTTTTTCGTATTTTTCATTTTGATATAGATTAAACATATCCTGCTTTATGTCAGCAAATAAGTTTAAGGCAATAAAGGTCATTAATAGTATTTTCATTTGAATTTCCCTGATATGATTTCATCTAATAGAAGTCTGGCTTGTGATGAGTGAGAATGATTAATATATTCTTGTAGTGTTTTAATGGCCATATCTTTTTTATTAAGTTTAACTAATGATTTTGAGAAGATAATCCAGCTTGCTTCTATATTATTGTTAATTTTATTTGTAATAAGAGCATAGTTATATGATTTATCATATTCTTGTAGTTGATAGTATTTTTTTGCTATAAATAAACTTAATGCTGGACTATTATTTACTTTAAATCTTTTAATAACATGGTATATATCATCATTGGTGTCTCTTTTTTCTATATTGATAATAGTTTTTTTCTCTATTTCAATTTCAGGATTCTTTATAGTAACAACTTCTTTTTGTAGTTCAATTTTTGGTTTTTTAACTACAGTTTTTATTATAGGTTGTTCTTTTTTAATTGTTGGTTTTTTTTCTATATTATTATTTACTTTGTAATATAGAGAGGTATCTGTTTGTATTTTTTTAAGAAAATTAAAAGATGGTAAAAGTATAAATTTATCATTTTCAATAATAATTTCTTTTTGTTGAGATGTATCTGTTGTCTTTTTATGTTCTAATACATTTGTAATTACTTTTTTGGTATCGTTAATATCTACTTTATTTATTTTTTTAACTTTATTTACTAATATTGGTTTTTCAGTTATTAAGATGCTTTTTTTAATAAGGTAAATGTTATTATAGAAAAAAACAATAGAAATTATAATAATAGATAAACTAGTAAAAATTATGATATAAGGCATTCGTAGTTTTTGTTTATATCTTTTATGTTTAAGTTCTAAATCATTAACATTAAGCATCTATCAATCCAGTATGAATTGCTGACATCTCTATAATTTTATTTGAAATTTCACTACTTGTAATTCGACTTGGATTATTTTTAATATAATATAGATAAATATCAAATATCGTATAGATAAGTTTATTTGTATCTCTATAGTTTCCATTAGTTAATTTATAGATAGTATTTATTGATTTTACTCTAAACATACTTGCTGTATCTAAACAGTTAGCTTTCATCAATTTTTTTTGAATATAAATTTTAAGTTCTGCTAGAGAAGCATTTTCAAGTTTAATACTTTCCCAAATTCTTGTTTGAAAGTGTTCTTTTGCTATTAAATCTTCTTTTTCTGTTTTATGCAAAGCAATAATAAATTTCATTTTTCTTGTATCTGACAAAAGTCTGATTTTTTCCATTAAATTAGTTGAATACAGTTGAGCTTCATCCAACATAATAAGTGGTACTATTGGTCCATTAAGTTCTTTTTTCTCTACAACTTTCATAAATTGTGTAAAATTAAGTTCACCACTATACTCCATTCCATATAGATCTTGAGCCAATGTTTTAAAAAATTCACTTTCATCAAGTATAGGTGTACTGTAAAGATATATAGACTGAGATGATTGAAGATTTTGATAAAGTTTTAAAAGAAACATACTTTTACCAGTACCTGGTTTTCCATACAAAAGTATCATCTTTAAAGGTTTTTTTATAGAGTCTTTTAATGATTGATATATTATAGATATTCTGTCAAGTTCTATATAGTCCTTGGTGTTTACAATATCTAAAAAAACATCTCTTGAGTTTTCATAAATATTAGACTCCATCTTCCTCTTTCTTTTTTAATTTTTTAGTAGCTTTAGATTCATAATTCATTATATCATCATTTAAACTTTCATATCCTAAATCAGATAAAGAGATATTATTTTGATCTGGTTTAATTATATGTGGAGTTATAATCATAATAAGTTCTGTAATTGTTTTAACATTTTTTTTATGACTAAAAAGATAACCTAAAATAGGGATATCACCTAATAGTGGAACTTTGCTTTCATCAACAGAAGTTGAACTGTTTATAAGACCACCTAAAATAATACGATGTCCATTTTTAACAGTTACAACTGATGATAGCTGTCTACGAACTAAATCTGGTGGCATAGTTCTTTCAGTTCCATCTTCAATTGCAAAAGAGTTAGATACTGTTTCTGACAAAGATGGATTAATTTTTAGTGTAATTGTATTATTATCAGATATTTCAGGTGTTATATCTAATAAAACACCAGCAAAAACAGATTTAATTTGTTCACCCGTGCTTTGTGAACCAGTACCAGATCCCGCCAATGTTTCTGTTTGAGTTATTTTATAAAAATATTCTGTTCCAGCAGTTATAAGTGCTGGTTGATTATTTAGAGTTAATACTTTTGGATTTGATATGGAGCTAACATCACCTTGTGTTTTTAAAAATTTTATTACCTCTTTTAAAGTTCCTGCTGAATGAATTGTAAGAAGGTTATTATTTACAGTATCTGAATGGGCACTAATTCCTGTAGTGATTTTACCATCGGTAAATTCACTTACACCCTTGTAAACAAGTTTATCAAATTTTAAATCAATATTTTGTAGTGCAAATAGTTGTTGCCAGTCAACACCAGTAGTTTGACCTTCACTCATTGTTACTGAAAGTAGTTGCACATCGATTAGAACTTGAAGTTTTATTTTTTCTTGAAGATTTTTAAGATATTTTTCCAACCTATTTATCTGTTTGATGGTTGCAGTGACAGTAATAATACCAGCATTTTTATTAATTATTGGTGCTTCAGCTTTATATACATCTTCTGGTCTGTTTAAAACTCTTTGAAGTTCTAAATCCAATTCATGCCAGAAAATTACTTCATCACTACTTTCAATTTTCATGCCTGATTTATTTGTACTACCAGAACTATTTGCACCTTTTGTTCCTGATGAACCTGTTCCTGATGAACCTGTTCCTGATGAACCTGTTCCTGATGAACTTAATTTACTATTGCCTGAAGAGAGAGTGACATCGGTATTTGATGTACCTTTTCTTTGAGATAAAATATAGTCGATACCAAACATTCTTGTATTTAAATAAGAGATTCTTAAAATATTATTTTCAAGAGTATATTGAAGGTTATTCTCTTTTAATATAATATCAAAAACTTCATCTATTGTTAAATTATTTAAATTTGTTCTGTTTAGTTTTGTATTTAAGAACTCATTAGCATGTGGATCAGTAACAATTATACTAAATTCACACTCACTACTAAGTTGTTCTACAAAATCTATAATTTTTGTATCTTTTGTAGAGCTAATACTAAATAGTTCGTAAGAACAATCAGCTAAAACACTGCTTGATAAAAGAAGTGTTAATAGCGTTGTTGTTAATGTTGTTTTAATTAATTTCATAATTTATCCTACTTATTCTTAAATTTTAGATTTTGTTTTTTAGTGTCTGTAGATAAAGTTAATTTTTTATTACCTTTTTTTAACTTTACAGAGTTTTTAGTAATTTTAATAACTAAATAATCATTTATCTTATCATCTTTTTTATACCAATTACCATTAATCATAGCTGATGAATTTATGATTGTACTTAAGATAAAATTAATTTTATTAACTTTATTTTTGATAGTATTCGATTTTGAAGAATCAATAGTGTTAGAAGAAGGAGTATCCTTTGTATTAGAAGAGCTTTTTTTAACATAACCATTTTTTTCTAGAAAGACAAAAGGATTATTTATCTCTAATATTTTAGGACTTTTTCTTGGTGGTTTTATAGCTTTAATTTGCTCATTAACCCAAGAAAGTTCAGAAGCATAAATGATGCTTGTTAAAAAAAATGTTATAAATATTATTGATAAAGTTTTCATTAGTAAGTAATCCCCCACACTGATAAATCTAAATCTGTATTTAGAGCATCTTGTGCTTTTATATTTATATTGTGTACATCTACAACGAGATCACTTTTTTCTAAAGAATTAATAAATCTAATAGTGTTTGAATAATTGCCTTTTACTTGAAGTGTAATATCTAGAATATGTCCAAATGATTCATTATTATCAGCATACTCATTTGTAAAATTAATAATTTTCATATTGTATCTTTTTGCATTTATGGATATAGAGTTTAAATATTTTCCCCAACTAACTTCATCATATATAAGTGATGATATTGTTTCTATCTTTTCTTTAATATATTGGTTGTCATTTTTTGTATGTTCTAAGTCAACCTCTATTGCTTTAATTTGCATATTTAACTTATCTATTTTTGTTGTTGGGTTCATTTTTAAATAAAGTTCATCAGTGGCAATTTTTGATTTGATATCTATAACCTTTTTTTTAGCATCATTAAATTCATTTAACGATAAGTCGTAAAAAGGGTAGGCTAAGACCGCAATGACAGCAAATATCATAATATAAACCATATAAGTGTCTTTTTGAGATTTTTCTTTAAAAAAGGCATCAACTCTTTGCAGATAATTTTCAAATGATAATTTTAAGCTCATAATAGACTCACTTTTAATTCACCAAAGTATAATTTTGATTCTTTGATATATGAAATTTCATTTATTGAAAAATGAAATTTACCATCATATTTCCTAGTTAAATATCTAATCAAATCTGTAATTTTTTTATCCTTTGAAGAAACTAAAGAAAATTTAATCTCTTTAGCTAAGCTCGTTTTGGAGTCCTCATTGTATGAGATAGATTCAACTTTAACTTTATACCTATTTAAATCTTTTGTAAATTTATATAAAAGATTAGCTTTCATTGGATAATTAACTTTTACATCATGAATTTTAATTAATGTATTTTTCTTTTGAACATATTCATCTTTTTCATGATTTAATAGTGTGGTAACTTTATGTTTATCAGCTTCTTTGTTTTTTATAGTTGCTTCTCTAGTTATTTTAATGTTATGAAGTTCTTTATAATCTTCATTTAATAGATCGTATTGTAAATTTTGAGCATAAGTTAGTGACCAGTATGAGATAGGATAAATAAAAGTAAGTATTAACGAAGCAGCAACTAATAATATAGCACGACCACTCTCTCTTTGAATAAATTTTGGAGGCCTATGATAAATAGTAAAATTACATTCATATCTTTCTTCTGTGGGAAGGGTTGTATAAACATGCATAAGAGCATGAAGTTGATCAATATGGTTTTCACTACTTTCAAATCCATAATCAAAGTTGAAATTACTACTTTTAATTCCAAGTTCAACTTCGGACATCTCATCAAGTTTAGTAATTGTTTGAATTTGTGAATCGATATATATATAATTGATTTTATTTAAATCAAGAGCTCTTTTCACATAAGTTAAAACATCACTGATATTTGCAAAAATCTCTTTATACAGTTTAATTAAAGTTTCTTTGTAATTACTTTCTGTAGTTTTAAGATTTGCATTTGAGAGAAAATCTATAAAATTATCATACTCTATTCTTTCTCCATAAATTTCACAAAATCTTTCATGCATTTGTATAAATGAGTGGTTTATTGATTTTGTGTATACAAAATCTTTTTCATTATAGATAGTGATAAAAGTATCATTTTCTTGAAAATATATGAAACAGTGAACATCACCGTCTTCAATAATATGTTTAGAATATAAAGATTTTAGTAATAAAGGTGATGGGATAATATAATCTAAGTACTTAATTTTATCTATCGTATTTTTAAATACTTCTTTTATAATGATAGGATCAATTACAAATATATGAAAGTTTCTATTTTCATCATCTAAATTATTAAAAGTTTCAATATATTGTAATTGATATTCTACTGCTTGATCAAGACCTAAATCATCATAAGCTTTAGAATATATTGCATCATATATATCTTCGTCAGGAATATTTTTGCTAATAGCAATATTTCCATTGATGAAACCTCTTGTATTTAGATAAGAGATTGAGTATTGATCTTTTGAAAGGCTTGGAGTATCTATTTCATTTAAAAAACTCGAAACGGCATTTACATATGTGTTTTTATATGGATTTATAGAAAGCACATTAGAAAAAGAGTGTTGTTCTTTTTTGCTCATTGGTAAAAATCCTATTTAAAATGAACTTTTGACATAAAGCAAAATTCATTATTTTTATAAAATTCAATCCTGTATATTTTATTAGATTTATCAATAGAAAATCTTTTATTTAAGTGATTTAGTTTTATACTTATACCACTTTCATTTTTGTATTTCTTTGATGTAAATCCAATAACATTTACACGATAATCATCTTTTCTTACGATGTTAAAATCGTTATTTACAAAAAAATCTGAAGTTTTATTCAGTGAAACTAACTTTTCATCAATAATAACATCAAATTTATCTGCACATGTTTTTGCGATTTTAAAATATTGTGGTTTAAGCGTTATAACTTTTTTATTGCCAATAAAGACATTAAGTGTTTTACGCGTTTGCACCACGCTTCCTAAAATATTTGAAAATTCAAACACATTATCTTTCGATTTTATCGGAATATAGCTTAAAGATTTTTTTATGTTAGTCAAATTTAGAGAAAAATTGTTATTTATATTAAAATCACCATAATTATTTAGTATTTTATTTAAATCATTTTCATTTAATTTAAATTTTCTACTAAATGATATACCCATGATATTCATAAATTCTTCTATTGCGAGTAGTTGATAAAATACTTTTTCAGAGAGTGAAGATAAGTTTTTACTACTCTCAATTGCAAATGCAGGTTTATTATGTGTTACAGCGAAATATGTTAGTGAGAGTTGCATAGCTTCATCATCAAATTTAGTATTTGTATTTTTAACATCAAAGCTATGATGCTCTTTTAAAAGTTTTTTATTCATTGCATTTTTAACATCTACTGCAATTTTATTTAAATTTCCAAAAGGTTGAGTAATATTTAAATCATATTGATCTATAACACATGTTTGTCCCCAAGCGTTAGGATTAAATATTTTTCCATGATTTTCTTTTCGGTAAAAGCCATGTCCATCATGAAGATTTAATACAAGAGAAATTTTTTTTTCTAATATTATCTTTTTAATCTCATCTATAATTTTTTTATCTTTATCCTTTTTTTTAAGGATAGAGAATTTTCTATTCATATCTCCATAAATGCCTCTTCTATTTCTTTGGATACTTTTTTTATTTAAATTTGGAATAATCCATAAATTTTTTGAGTTTATTTTATAATGAGTTGCAAGAATTGAAGCGGCAAAATATCCACCTGGTTCATCTCCGTGTATTCCTGCAACAACAAGCAGAGTAGTATTTGAATCTGAGTTTTCTTTTTTTATTAGTTGTATATCAGCATGTGCATAAATAGTAAAGATACTAAAGGATAGCAATATTTTAATTAATAAAAATTTCATAATTTACTATTACTTTTCTGTTAAAATTTTCATTTTATAATCTTCATCAATTCTAACTATCAAAGTCTTATTACCTGTAAATTTATATGTATCAGATTTATAAAATTCTTTAAATGTGATTTGAAATATATTGTTAGTATTTGGATAAGGTATAACATTGATGTTATTAAATATAATACTTTTATCTTCAACTTTTTTAAATATTCTTGTTTTGTATCTAGTAAATTTTTTAATATCCATACCATCATGTCTAACAAACTCAAGATCGTAAAATTTTAAATAATTGTCAATATCACTATGTAACCAGGCATATCTCCAGTTATATAATTGTGAGAGAATAGAGCTAAGAATATTTTTAGAGATATTTTTTTGAATTTTAGAATCATTAATGATAAGAAGAGTCTTAGAGATATCTATTTTTGTTTCTAGGGATTCAATATTTAAATTATTGATAGCAATGCAACCTCTTGTGAATTCATCTCTTTCTTGTTCAATAGGAAGACCATGTATCCATATACCAGAGCCATTTTTCCCTCTATATCTATCATATTCATTCGGATAAGATGTAACAAAAGCCAGTGGTCCATAAAATGAGTTTAGATTAGTCTCTTTAGATAATTTTTTTATTAGTTTATATATTCCAATAGGAGTTTTTAAATCTCCTTCTTTTACTTTATCACCTTTTATTTTTCCGGTAAAAGCACCGTATTTTTTTTTAAACGAGAATGTAGAATTTCCATCAGATGAGTATAAACTTAGTGTTGAATCATCTTTATTACAAGTAAGAATATTGCTATATGATTCAATATAACCAAATTTTGTATCTTTATTTTGAATATGTTGATTCCAATATTCTAATTTGGTAAGCTCTAAATCCATTTGTTCTTTAATGCTGTCAATACCGTTAATTCTATAGTTAGTTAGTATGTTATTTGCAAATAACGTTCCAGTTATAAATAATAAAAGTAATATTTTCATGATGTATAGCCTATTTTTTCTAAAAATGATTTATCTTTACTCCAACCTTTTTTTACAACAACTTGTAAATCAAGGTATGCTTTTTTCCCACTAAGGATCTCTATTTTTTCTCTAGAATATTTTCCAATTCTTTTTATACAATCACCACCTTTGCCAATTATAATTCCTTTTTGAGACTCTTTCTCTATAATAATAGTGGCAAAAATTTTATCTATATTATTTTCTTCTTCAATAGCGTCTATTAAAACATCTGCTTCATAAGGTACTTCGTCACTAACATTTTCAAAAATTCCTTCTCTAATAAAGCCAGCATATATATCGCGAACAAGCTCACTTGTTAAATCATCTGGGTCATAAAGAAAAGGTGATTGGGGTAAATTTTTCGATATAACTTTAAGCAATTCATTATGACCTATTTTCTTAGGAATTGCTATAGGTATAAGTGCTTCAAACTTATTTGAATATTGATTATATGAAGCAATTCTCTTAAACAGTTTATCTTGTTTAACTTGATCAATTTTACTAAGAACAATTATGTGCTTAACTCTATTGTTATTTAATTTTAAAAATTTTTCATAATGCTCAGTAGAGTCTGTAATTGGTGCAAGATAAACAATTAAATCACAATCTCCCATAGCCTTTAGAGCCTCATCAAGCATATATTTGTTTAAAATTTTCTCTCTCTCATGTAAACCAGGAGTGTCAACAAAGATTATTTGTGTCTCTTCATGCATAACTATAGCATTTGATCTTTTTCTAGTAGCATTTGCTTTTTGAGAAACCATTGCTATATTTTCACCTAAGAGAGAATTCATAAGTGTGCTTTTACCAGCATTTGGTCGACCAATCAAAGATACAAAACCAGCTTTTGTCATTTTTTCACCTTAGTGTTTTATTTATAAGCATTTTGCTTATCTTTAGTCGCCTCAGTGGCGAAAGTGAAGCAAAGAAGCTATGCTTCTTTGCTGGACTATAATATATATCTAGATAAATCATCATTTTCAATAATTACATCTAATTTTTCATGTACTAATTTTGAATTTATAATATATTCTTCACCTCTATGTTCATCGGCACAAAAGCTAATTTCTTCTAAAACTTTTTCAATTACAGTATGAAGTCTTCTCGCTCCTATATTTTCTGTAATTTCATTAGTCTTATGAGCAAGTTTTGCTATTGCATGAATTGCCTCATCTTCAAAAATTAGCTTAACTCCTTCTACATTTAAGAGTGCTTCATATTGCTTAAGTAAAGAATTTTTTGTTTGTGTAAGTATCTTATAAAGAGTTTCTTCTGTTAAAGATTCAAGCTCAACTCTTAAAGGAAATCTACCTTGAAGCTCAGGAATCAAGTCACTCGGTTTAGTTAAGTGAAATGCACCAGCTGCTATAAATAAAATATGGTCAGTATTTATAACTCCATATTTTGTTGTTACGCTACTTCCTTCAACTATCGGTAATAAATCTCTTTGAACTCCCTCTTTAGAAGGATCATTTCTTCCTTGAGATTTGGCACTAATAGCAATCTTATCTATTTCATCAAGAAATATAATTCCTCCGTCTTCAGCTCTTTTTAATGCTTCTGTATTAATATTTGTCATATCAAGAAGTTTTGAACTAGCTTCAACTCTTAAAAGGCTTTTTGCATCTTTAACACTCAATTCTTTTATATTATCTTCTTTATTTATTTGAGAAAATACTTTAGAGAATGATTCTTGCACCTTAGCCATTTCGGGTGGTAAACTTGTGTCATTAAATTCTATATGTATTTTTTGAATTTCAAGCTCAATGATTTTATCATCCATTTTTCCAGAGAGAACTTTTTTCTCCATAACTTCTAAAAGCCTTTGATAATCATCCTTTTTTGATTCACTTGCACTATCAGGAAGAGGTGGAAGAAGTTTTTCAACTATCTTATTTAAAATATAGTTTTCAATTTTTTCTTTATTTTCGTTCTCTTTTTCAGTTTTTACAATAGCAATAGAAGAGACAACTAGGTCTCGAACCATAGATTCAACATCACGACCTACAAAGCCAACCTCTGTATATTTACTAGCTTCTACTTTGATAAAAGGAACTTTCATCATTTTTGCTAAGCGTCTTGATATTTCAGTTTTACCAACGCCAGTAGAACCTATCATTAAAATATTTTTTGGCATCACTTCATCTTGAAGTTCTTGAGATAATTGCATTCTTCTATATCTAGTTCTCAGAGCAAGCGCAATAGTCTTTTTAGCATCTTTTTGAGATATTATATATTTATCAAGATATTCTACTGTCTCTTTTGGTGTTAAGTTCACTTTTTGTCCTCATCTAATGTTAAAGTTTTAATATTATGATTTGTGTATATACATAAGTCAGCTGCTATACTTAAGCTCTCACGCACTAACTCTTCTTCATCTAGTTTTGTATGTTTTTTAAGTGCCCGTGCCGCTGAAATAGCATAGTTGCCACCACTTCCAATAGAAGCAATTTCTCCATCTTCAGGTTCTACAACATCCCCATTTCCAGTTAAGATAAAAATATGATTATTATTTAAAACTATCATCATTGCTTCAAGGCGGCGAAGAACTTTGTCTTTTCTCCAAGCTTTAGAAAACTCTATAACAGATTTTAAGATATCACCTTTTTTATTTTCTAAAAATTCTTCAAACATATCAAAAAGATTAAAAGCGTCGGCTGTACTTCCTGCGAATCCAGCTAGAATTTTACCTTTGTGAAGTGTTCTAATTTTTGTTGCATTACCCTTTAGTACACTATCTCCAAATGTAACTTGCCCATCGCCACCGATTACAGCTTTGTTTTTACCTTTGTAAGCAAGTATTGTAGTCGCATCAAACATATTATTTATTTCCTTTTAATAAAGCTACACCTGTTTGTAAGATGAAATATTCCATATTTATATCATTCTCCCTGAACATCCACATGTAGAGTTGCATGCAGTCCATGACCAAGTTTAAGATCTAAATCATGTTCACCAATAGTTTTAATAGCAACTTTATTAGTGATATGCTTCTTGTCTATCTCAATTTCATGTTGATCTTTAAGAGCATGCGCTACTTCATCTTTTGTTATAGCACCAAAAAGATGACCATTTTTACCAAGTTTTTTTGTAATAATTATTTCTGCTTTATCTAATTTTTGAGCAATATTTTTAAGAATTGAAATTTCATCTGCTAAATCTGATGCTTTTTGTTTCTCATCAGCTTTATGCTGAGCTAAAATTTCAGGAGTTGCATGTTTAGCAAATCCTTTACCAATTAAAAAATTTTTCCCATAACCATCTTTAACTTCTTTAACTTCACCTGATTTACCTAAACTTTTCACATCTTTAATTAATAATACTTTCATTATTTACCCTTTTGTCTTTTAATCTCACCATTGTATGAAACAATACCATTAGTTAAATTTCCAATTTTACTAAATCCTGATTCTAGCAGAATTTTTGCACAGTAAGCACTTCTGCTACCAACATGACAATAAAGAATTATATTTTCATCTTTATTTAGTTTTTCACTATCCAGGGCTCTAAAAAAACTACTTGTCGGAATTAATTTATTAGTACCTTTTATATGACCCATTTTCCACTCCATATGTTCACGAACATCCACAAGCTTAAAATTTATCATATTTAATTCTCTTGCTTCAAGAAGTGAGAGAATTTCATCACCATCTAGTTCATTTTTATCTACTAAAGTTTGAGCCTCTTTTTGTGTTAACCCATGAGAGTGTGTAGTAATAACTTTTTTAACTCCCATCTCTATTTTTTTATTTGTTGCAAACTCAGGAGTACAAAAAATTCCACAATGACAAACACCATTTTCAGGAATTTCTTTTTCAATTGCAGGTTTACACGGGCAGATTCTATCATCAACACTTTTAGGTTTATCACCAGTATTATCTACCATAAAACATGGACAAAATCTTTTTTTGTACATCATCTTATTGCGAGCAAGACCCATTTGTACACCCTCATTCACTTCTTCTTGAGGATTATATACCCAACCAAATTGGGCATTTACTTTATCAGTGAAAATTATAGTTTTTTCCAACTCAGCTTTAAACTCAGTAGAGTTCATATCAATCTTAATGATACTCATTATCTTCTTACTTTACCTTCAATTATAAAACGCAGAGCATTTAGTTTTATAAATCCTTCTGCATCTTTTTGATTATAAACTTCATCCTCTTCAAATGTTGAATATTCTTCATTAAATAGTGAAACATCAGAAGAACGACCCACTACCATAACGCTACCTTTATAAAGTTTAAGACGAACAGTTCCCTTAACATATTTTTGAGTTTTATCAATCGCAGCTTGAAGCATTTCACGCTCAGGAGCAAACCAGAAACCATTATAAATTAATTTTGCATAACGAGGCATCATTTCATCTTTTAAGTGAGCTGCCTCACGGTCTAATGTGATAGATTCTATAGCACGATGAGCTTTAAGCATAATAGTTCCACCTGGAGTTTCATAACATCCACGAGCTTTCATTCCAACAAAACGATTTTCTACTATGTCAACACGACCAATTCCATGAGTTCCACCTATTGTATTTAATGTTTTTAGCATGGTTGCTGGGCTTAATTCTTCACCATTAAGTGTGATAGGATCACCATTTTTATATTCAATTTCTATATATTGAGCTTTATCTGGTGCATTTTCAGGAGAATTTGACCATAACCACATTGACTCTTCAGGTTCAGCTGATGGATCTTCTAAAATCCCACCTTCATAAGAGATGTGAAGCAGATTTGCATCCATAGAGTAAGGTGATTTTTTACCTTTTTTCTCAATAGGGATGTTATGTTCTTGGGCATATGCTAAAAGTTTTTCTCTTGAGTTTAAATCCCATTCTCTCCATGGAGCGATAATAGTTAGAGTTGAATCTTGAGCTAAATAACCCATCTCAAAACGAACTTGGTCATTTCCTTTACCAGTAGCTCCATGACTTACACCATCAGCACCTGTAAGTTTTGCTATCTCTGCCTGTCTTTTAGCGATAAGTGGACGAGCTATAGAAGTACCTAATAAATACTCACCTTCATAAATGGTATTTGCTCTAAACATAGGGAAAACAAAATCTTTTACAAATTCTTCTCTTAAATCATCAATAAAAATATTTTCAGGTTTTATTCCAAGTTCAATAGCTTTTTTACGAGCTGGTTCAAGCTCTTCATCTTGACCTAAATTAGCTGTAAAAGTTACAACTTCACACTTGTACTCATCCTGTAACCATTTCAAAATAATACTAGTATCTAATCCACCTGAATAAGCTAAAACTACTTTTTTAACCTCTTTTTTCATATAAAAAACCCTTGTAAGCAAAATAATTGACGCGATTTTACTATAAAAAGTATTAAAAAATGGTTAGTGAAATAACTATGGTGCGTAAGTTATGTGAGAAATTTAGTAAATATAAATTCAAAAAGGTAATTAAATTACCCTCTTGAATCAAATAACATTCCTGTTAATTCTTGCATTTTTGGAAGAAAATCTGCCGCTTCTGCTGCTGGGAAGCGTCTGATTAATTTACTTGTGTCAGATTCAACTACAGAAACAAAAAATACATCTTGTGCATCAACACCAAATCTTAAGTTTGTGTTCATTGGTAGCATCGCTTTGTTTAGTTGATCAACTAAATCTCTCACTTGCTCTTTAGTATTAATTTCACTTATTTGATTTGTAGAGTCTTGCTTTACTTCTTTTTGTATCTCTTTTACTACATCCATTTTTTGTGCTTGTTGTTGTACTTGAGTTGCTCTTCCTTGAGCCTCTTGTGAACTTACTTGTGATTGTTGTTGTTTTGCAACATTTGCTATGCCATCCATGACTTACTCCTTAACTTCTTTTTTTTAATTTTTAAAGAATATTATTACTACCTAGCATATCGACATAATAAAAGATAACTTTAACAATACTATATATTTAATTTTATGCTAATCTTTTATATATGAATGAGTATATTAAATTATTAAAATCTAAACGAATATTAAGAGAGCTATCTATAATTCAACTTATAGCGTATTTTGGGGCTTGGTTTAGCAATGTTGCTATATATACTTTGCTTCTAGATATGAAAGTTGGTGCAGAAATTATTGCATTTGTCGCAATGCTTCACTTCTTATCTGGAGTAATTCAAGCTCCTATTTCTGGGTCTATTATAGATAGTGTAAAACCAAAAAAGCTTATGTTGATTTTGATTGTTGTTGAAATATTTGCAACATTTTTTTTAATTTTTATTAATAGTATTTCAGATTTATGGCTTCTTTATATATTAATATTTATTAAGATGGCAGCAGCTTCTTTTTATTTTACTACAGAGATGTCTCTTTTGCCAAAAATACTAGATGGAGAAGATTTACAAAAAGCAAATGAGCTTCACTCTATTATTTGGTCATTATCTTATACTTTTGGAATGGCACTTGGTGGTTTTGTTGTTTATTTATTTGGCGTGAAATTTGCATTTATTCTTGATGCTTTTATATTTGTAGTTTGTTTTATACTACTTTATAAAGTAGAAATAAATGTAATTATAATAAAAAGTAATGAAAATTTACTTCAAATGATGAGTGATACATTTAGATATTTAAAAAAAACTCCTCAAGCAATGCATCTGATATTTATACACGCTTTTGTTGGCTTAACCGCATTTGATGCATTAGTTGCGTTAATGGTAGACCAATATTATGTTTCTGTAATAGCAATATCATTAGCATTAGGACTTTTACATGCTTCAAGGGCTTTAGGTTTAGTAATAGGTCCAATACTCCTTGGTCGGTGGATAAATAATAAAAGAGTTACATATTTATTTATATTTCAAGGTTTGGCTGTTTGGTTATGGGCATTTATGATGGAGAATTTTTATCTTTCAATTCTTTCAAGTGTTATTGTTGGTCTTTTTACAACAACTCTGTGGTCTTACACATATACACTGCTTCAAAAAAATATAGAGCCTAAATACTATGGTAGAATAGTAGCATATAACGATATGTTGTTTTTAAGTTCAGCTGCTTTTACATCATTTATGATAGGTTTTTTAGCAACAAAAGATTATTCATTAGAGTTTATAACAGTGCTTATTGGTATAGGATTTATGTTAGGTGGAGTATACTTCGCTTGGATTTTAAAAAGTCAAAAGATTAAGGATATAACATGATAAGTTTTGCTTTACTTGGTGGGATACTTCTTAATATTGGTGCATATTTAACATATAAAGGAAAGATTTATCAAGCTGTTATAGTTTATCTTTTTGCTGATGTATGTTGGATTATGATGGCTTATCAAAATGATGATTATACAGGTGCTTTTCTTATAGTAACAGGAACAATATTTGGATTTTTAGCATATCTGAAAATGAAAAATGGTGAAATGAAAAAGACTTTACACAAAGATGAGGAATTATAATTTTTCTAATCTCTAAAGATACAAAAAAAGTCTTCTCTATTGCAATCCCCGCTGCTTTAAAACACTTAGTTGATATTCTTCAAATTCTTATAGATATGTTGATGGTTGGTATGGTTAGTGTATCAGCTCTAGCTGCTGTAGGTATGAGCATGCAGTTTATGATGATTATAAATGTACTAATGACACTTTATGTAGTTGGTGGCAATGCGCTAATATCCCGTTTTATTGGGCAAGGTAGAAAAAAGAGAGCATCCTCACTTTTATACTCACTTGGAGTTTTTGCAGTTATTTTATCAGTTTTTGTAACTATTGGTGGATATATGGGTAGTGAAACCATCTATAAAATTATGGGAGCAGAGGCTGAAGTAGTAAAACAAGGTTCACTATATTTTCAGATACTCTCACTTGGGATAGTTGTTATTTTTATTGATAATTTATTATACAATGCACTCTCAGCTGCAGGAGATACTAAGAGTTCACTTTATATAAAACTTTTTTCAGCATGCATAAATGCTTTTTTAAATTATATTTTAATTTTTGGTAATTTTGGTTTTGAAGCGATGGGAATAGAGGGGGCTGCATATGCTACTGTTATTGCTTACTGTTTTAATGTTATGGCATATTTTATACTTCTTAAAAAACCTCACTCAAAGTTAAATTTAATTCCAATAATTAGAATAAGTGATCTTAAAAGAGTTTGGAATGTGGGATGGAGTGCAGCCCTTGATCGTGGAATTTCTAGTCTTTCTTTCTTAGTTTTTGTTTCAATTATAACATCTTATGGAACAGCAGAATTAGCTGGATATCAAGTTGGCCTTAGAATAGAAGGCATAGCATTTATGCCAGGATTTGGTTTTGCAATAGCAGCAATGGCACTAGTTGGACAAAATTTAGGTGCAAATAATAAAGAAAAAGCATATAAAATGGGTGTAATAAGTGGGCGAATTGCTTATATATTTATGGGAAGTGTTGGTTTTATACTTGTACTTTTTCCTGAATATTTAGTTGGTTTTTTTACAGAGGATAAAGCCACTATAGTAGTTGCTTCTTATTATCTTATTCTTGTAGGCTTAGCACAAATTCCACTGGCAATAATGTTTGTTTACTCGGGTGCCTTAAGAGGGGCTGGTGCTACAAAAACTACTTTAAAAGTAAATGTTTTTTCACTTTGGGTTTTTAGAGTTATTCCTTCATATATAGCTTATGAAATGGGTTATGGAATAATTGTGATTTTTATAATTATGAATGTTGAAACATTAATAAAGGGGATAATATATTGGAAAATATACACTAAAGGAAAATGGTTAAATACAAAAGTTTAAACTGAAGTATAATTTAAAGCTAAGATATAAAAAGCTACAATTATACTTATGAATAATTTACATATGCGTGCAAAACACAACACATTATTGATTGTTTTAGGTCTTCTAATATTATCATGGGGAGCAGGATATCAATATTTAAACTATCAATTAAATAGTTTAATTGATAATCAGTTTAATAATATATCAACAAATACACATAAAATTTTTATATTAACCATCCAGCAAAAAAAGAAAAATTTAGAATCTAAATTAGAAAGAGTAATCTCTATAAGTGACTTAACTAAGGCAGTTTTAAATAAAGATAACAAAAAGATAGAGTTAATTATTAAATCATATTATAGAAATTTGAATTTTATTGAAAATGAAAATGAAAAAGATAAACTTATTTTTCGTTCAACTGATGGTGCAATACTTTATCACAACCATAATATTGAAGTTTTTAATAATAATAAAAAAGTATTAATAATAGATATTAATGCTTTCAACCAAACATATAGTGGTTTTGAAGTTGGAAAGTCAAGTATAATTTATCGAGTAATAAAACCTATTTTTTATAATAATAAGTATATTGGTAGTGTAGAATTAGAGTTACCAATAAATAAATTTATACAAGATACAAGTTCTTTGTTTAAAATAGAGATAGGTGTTGCTATAAATAAATCTATGCTTGAAAATATATTTAATAAATCAAAACAAATTTTTATTCCAATTGGAGATAGATATCTCTTAACTGAAGGAAGCGATAAACTAAAAGAACATATTTTAAAAAATAGTGATAAAAGTTCAGAGTTATATAAAATCGACAATACTATTCTTTTAGAAAATCATTTAGGTGAAATATCTGGATATTTTATTTTAGGGTATGATATATCATCTTTAGTAAAAAAAGATAAAGAGTTTATGTATCGTTTATTTTTTATGATAATAATTATGAGTTTTGCTATATGCCTTGTGTTGTATTTTAGTTTTAAAAAGATATTTGCAGAGTTTAAAAAACAAGCTTATACAGATTATTTAACAGGTCTAGCAAATAGAGAATCTTTAGAGTGTTTACTCATGAAAAATAAATTAAATTTATTAATTTTGAGCAATATTAAAGACTTTAGTTTATTAAATGAAATTTATGGGATTAAAATTGCTAATAAAATTTTGATTAAGGTTGCAAAAGCATTTGAAAAATTTTCAAAAGAAAATAATTTTAATGTATATAGAATTTCAGCTGATGAATTTGTTTTAGTTAAATTTGAAGATAATTTTGAAGTAGAAGAGTATTTAGAAATTATTGAAAAACTTCATAATTATATTAATTCACTTATTATTAAAATAGATTTAATTGATGAAGTTATAGGTATTGAAATATATTCTGGGATATCAGTAGGCTATGAGTATTCCCTTGCTGAAGCACAGATGGCACTTAAAAAGGTCAAGGAAAATTCTTTATCTTATTTAGCGTATTCTCAAAAAGTTGATAGAAAACAACATTCAAAAGAGGTTGTAAATATAAAGAAAATTCTTAGACATGCACTTAAAAATAATAATATTATCCCTTTCTTTCAGCCGATAACAAATAAAGATGGAAAAATTATAAAATACGAAGCATTAGTTCGCATAATTGAGCATAATAATAATGAAGAGAGAATTTTAACTCCAAATGAATTTCTAAGCATATCAATACATAGTGGTTTGTATATAAAAATTGCAATTAGTATGATAAAACAAAGCTTAGATTTTTTTATTGATAAAGATAAGAAAATTTCTATAAACTTACTACCAAGTGATTTTTTTAACGCAACAATTATGAAAACATTAAAAAATTCAATAAAAAAATTTGGTGCTACTGATAGAATAGTTTTAGAAGTTATAGAACAAGATAACATAGAAAATTTTGATAGATTAATAAATATTTTAAATGACTTTAAAAAACAAGGGGTATTAATTGCCATTGATGATTTTGGTAGTGGATATGCAAATTATACAAATATAATAAAAGTTAAACCAGATTATATAAAAATAGATGGCTCACTTATTAGAGATATTCTTGTAAATAAAGAATCAAAAATATTAGTTAAAAGTATTGTTAATTTTGCAAAAGAACTAGGTATTATTACTGTTGCAGAGTATGTTGAAAATAAAGAGATATTTGAGTTGCTTAAAGAGTATGGTGTTGATGAATATCAGGGTTATTATTTTGGAAAACCTAAAAACCTTTTGAATAAATAAACTTACTTCTGGAAAATAGATGAATATAATTCAATATAAAAAAGCAGTTGAAAAACTAAATTTATATGCATACCACTACTATGTTCTTGATGATGCAATTACAACAGATGATGCGTATGATAAACTTTATCATAGAGTTTTAGATTTTGAAGAAAAAAATAGTAATAAAATTCTATCTAACTCTCCAACACAAAGAGTGGGGGATAGTGTATCTGATGGATTTATAAAAGCACAACATCTCTCTCGTATGTGGTCATTAGAAGATGTGTTTGATAATGAGGGACTGCATGCTTGGCTTAAAAAAACTTACAAACTAGATGAGCAAATCTCATTTTATTGTGAGCCTAAGTTTGATGGAGCAAGTTTAAATCTTATTTATAAAGATGGTGAGTTATCTCAAGGAATCACTAGAGGAGATGGGGAAATAGGGGAGCTAATAACTCAAAATGTTAAAACTATTCGTTCAATTCCACTTACTATAGAGTATAAAGAGTGTATTGAGATTCGTGGTGAGGTTGTAATATTTAAAAAGGAGTTTGAAAAAATCAATCAAGCTAGAGTAAAAAATGATGAAACAGTTTTTGCAAACCCTAGAAATGCAGCTGCTGGAAGCCTAAGACAACTAGACTCATCCATAACAGCATCAAGAAATTTAATTTTTTTACCTTATGGAGTTGGAGAAAATTTACTAGAGCATAAGCTTTTAAGTCAGAAAATGGAGTATATATATTCACTTGGATTTAGAAAACCACCACAAAGTGCAATATGTAAAGATATTAATGATATTCAAAAGATATATGATGTTATGAATAAAGAGCGTGATAATTACCCTATGATGCTTGATGGCATGGTTGTAAAAGTGAATGAGATAGCTTCTCAGATAGATATGGGTTATACAGTTAAAAATCCTCGTTTCTCGGTTGCTTACAAATTCCCAGCAGTTGAAAAAATTACAACTGTTAAAGAAATAATTCTTCAAGTTGGAAGAACAGGTGCAGTTACCCCTGTTGCTATAGTTGAGCCTACCAACATAGATGGTGTAGTAGTAGAGCGAGCAACTTTACATAATTTTGATGAGATTGACAGAAAAGATATCCGCATAAATGATAAAGTGATAATTCTTAGAAGCGGGGATGTTATACCTAAAATCATAAAAGTGTTAACTTATGAACGAAATGGAAGTGAGGCTAAATACGAAAGACCTAAAGCTTGTCCAATATGTAAAAGTGAGCTTTTAGATGAGGGTGTACTTTTAAAATGTCAGAACCTTAAGTGTGAGGCAAGAGTTATAAACTCCATCATATATTTTGCTTCAAAACCATGTCTAAATATAGATGGACTTGGCAATAAAATAGTAGAAGCTCTTTTTAATTCAGGATTAGTAAAAAGTGTAGTTGATTTGTTCGATTTAACACTTGATAAGCTTTTAAAATTAGAAGGATTTAAAGAGAAAAAATCTCAAAATTTACTAAACTCACTTGAAGATGCAAAAGGAAGTGAGTACTGGCGTTTTATAAATTCACTTGGTATAGAACATGTTGGAGAGGTTGCATCAAAAACTTTAAGTGAAAATTTTGGTTCAAACTTTATAGATGTTACAAAAGAGGAAATTATAGCTTGTGATGGATTAGGTGAGGAGATGGCTGAATCTATTTTAGAATTTGTTAGAGTAAACAAAGAAACCATACTTAAATTACAGTATATTTTAAAACCGTTAGAGCCAAATAAAAAAGAGGAAGCTAAAGAAAATCCATTTAAAGATAAAACTGCTGTTTTAACAGGAACTATGAGTGAGTCTCGTGAAGCTATAAAAGAGCTTTTAGAATCACTTGGTGCTAAAGTATCTGGTAGTGTAAGTAAAAAAACAGACTTTTTGGTTTATGGTGAAGATGCTGGAAGTAAGTATGATAAGGCTGTCAGCTTAGGAATAGAATGTTTAACAGAATCACAAATGAGAGAAAAAATTGAATAAATTAAAAATATCAATAGTAGTTCCTTTTTATAATACACCTATAATTTATTTTGAAAAATGTATAAACGCATTGAAGAGGTTAGAACCATACGAGGTAATATTGGTTGATGATTGTTCTAATGATGAAGAGATAATAAAATTAGCTAAAAATTCTGGTTTTAAATATTTAAAAACTCCGTATCAATCAGGACATGATGGATTACCTTTGAACATAGGTGCAAAAGAAGCTAAGGGTGATTATATTTGTAGAGTTGATTCTGATGATATTCTTTTAGAGTTACCTAAAAAGATGACAAAAGATATATGTTTTGGACATCAAAGTCGCATAAAACCAGCATTTAGCATAACTATTGATGAACTAATACTTGCTCCAAGAGCTTTATGCAATGCTATAGTCGCAAAACGGGAAATATTTTTAAAATATCCATTCTCACAAGATTCAAATGTATTTGGAGATGTGTTATTTGTATTGCAAATTTTATATAATAAACATTCCTTTGAAGTTTTTAAAAAAATCAATTATATATACCGAAAGCGTGAAAATTCAATACAAACATCAAAACCATGTTTTTACCATAGATTAAGAAACATTCAAACTGTAGCTAGGTTATGTCAATTAGAAAATATTTTACAAGATGAATCATTAAGATTATTGAGATTAGCTATGTTAAATGCAGAGCATGGATTTAAAGCCATGAAATTTTTAAATAATAAAAAAATTAAAAACTTAAATATGGTAAAAAAATGACTAGACTTGATAATTATTTAGTTGAAAAAGCTTTAGTTGAAACTAGAAATAAAGCACAAACACTTATAAAAGATAAATTTGTAAGTGTTAATGGTAAAGTGATACAAAAAAGCTCATACAAACTACAAAGTAATGATGAGGTAAAGTTAAAAGAGCATAAGCCTTATGTATCCCGCTCTGCCCTTAAATTAAGTAGATTTTTAGATGAATTAGAATTAGATATTAAAGATGACATTGCTTTAGATATCGGTTCATCTACAGGTGGATTTACACAGGTTCTACTTGAGCGTTGTGTAAAAGAGGTTAGTGCTGTTGATGTAGGTCGTGATCAACTACACAAAAGTTTAAGAGACGATGATAGAGTTTACTCATATGAAAGCTGTGATATACGAAAATTTAAGAGTGATAAAAAATTTGATATGGTAGTGAGTGATGTGTCTTTTATATCCTTGCTTCATATTTTAGATGATGTTGATAGATTAGCAAGTGAGAATATAATACTTTTATTTAAACCACAATTTGAAGTAGGGCGTGAAGCAAAAAGAGATAAAAATGGTGTAGTTGTTGATGAAAAAACAATAAAAAAAGCAATGGAAAATTTTGAAAAAGAATGTGAAAAGAAAGGATGGAAATTAATTTTAATATCACCATCTAAATTAACTGGAAAAGAGGGTAATCTTGAATATTGTTATTATTATAAGAAATAAATTTTTAATTAATAAATTTTAAAATAAGTTTTATTATGTTCTTCTGATATAATTTGTTCAACTTGAAGATAAAGAACAAATATGAAAAGAATTTTAGGTTTTGATACAGGTTCAAGCCACTAACAATGCTTATGATTTATATTAAATTTATAAAAAAGAGAAAGAAAATATTGAAAATATTATACATAGAGTTGCTTAATGAAAAATAGTACAGCCATAGCTATAGGTGGTTTTGATGGTATGCATATAGGTCATCAACAACTGTTTGCTAATTTAGATACAGATGGCACTATAGTTGTAATTGAGACAGGTTATGCAAATTTAACACCTAAGAGAGAGAGAGAGAACTTCTCTAAGTACCCAATTCTTTATCTTAAACTAGATGACATTCGTCACTTAAGTGGAGAAGAATTTATACTATTTTTACAAGAAAAATTTCCAAAACTTCAAAAAATAGTGGTTGGATATGATTTTCATTTTGGAAAAAATAGAAAACATTCTTTTGAAGATTTAAATACTCTTTTTAGTGAAGAGGTAAAGGTAATAAGTGAAGTAAAACTTCATAATGACTCTGTTCATTCACATAAGATAAGGGCAAAACTTCAAATTGGTGATATTAAAGGAGCAAACGCTTTTTTAGGACATAACTATACAATTAGAGGTAAAACTATAAAAGGACAAGGGATAGGTAAAAAAGAGTTGGTAGCAACTATCAATATACAAGCAAAAGAATTTTTAGTACCAAAAAAGGGTGTGTATACAACTTTAACGCGTATAGATGATGAAGAACATTATCATCCATCTGTTTCATTTATTGGTCATAGAGTAAGTACAGATGGGAGTTTTGCCATTGAGAGCCATATTTTAGATGGTGAAGTTGTTTGTAATAAAGTTGCAAGTATTAGTTTCGTTTCTTTTATAAGAGATAATAGAAAATTTGACTCTTTAGATGAGTTAAAAAAAGCAATAAAAAAAGATATAATTATTGCTTCAAAAGAATTAAAGTTTTTAGCATTATGAGAAAAAGAGAATATTTAGATACAACAAGTGAGATAAGTTTTAAGTTTTACCAAACAAAAGATGATTTTATAGTTGATGAAGTTGCACTTAGTGAATTTAAGGGTAAAGGAAATTACCTTATACTTCATGTAAAGAAAGTGGAGCTAACAACTTGGGATATGGTTGCAATATTTGCAGAATATTTGAGTGTACCAGCACAAAAAATAGGTTATGCAGGTTTAAAAGATAAATATGCAACAACTTCACAATATATATCTGTCGATGCAAGTTATGAGAAGATGCTTAAAAAATTCTATAATAAACAGATTAGAATATTAAGTACTACTAGGCACTCTCATTCTATTAGAATGGGTGATTTAAGTGGAAATAGATTTAGTATAAATCTACATTTTGTTGATAATATTGACTCAGGTAAAATAGAAAAATGTGCAAGAAAGATAGCTAAAAATGGACTTCCAAACTATTTTGGCTATCAAAGATTTGGTCGCGATAATGACTCTATACAACAAGCAAAAGATATGATAAAAGGTGATATATTTATAGAAGACACAAAGATAAAAAACTTTTTAATTTCTATTTATCAAAGTGCATTTTTTAATGATTGGCTCAGAGAAAGAGTAGAACTTAGTTATGAAAAAAATGATGGTAAATTTTTACTTCTTAATGGTGATGTTTATATCTCAAAAGATAAAAAACTTTCAACTCCAAAAATTATGCCAAAAAGAGAATTCGAAGCCCATAAACTCACTCCAACAGGTCTTTTATGTGGTAGAGATGTATTTCGTGCAAGAGATGAAGCTAGAGAGATTGAAAAAGAGTATGATGATGAGTTTTTACAAGAAAAAGGTTATAGAAGAGAAGCTTTAATATATCCAAAAGATATAGAGTGTAACTATGTAAAAAAAGAGACAAAATTAAACATATCTTTTACGCTTCCAAAAGGTTCGTACGCAACTGTATTTCTAGAAAGTATAGCAAATAAGAACTATACAGCTAAGGATGTAAAGGCAAAAACTAAACAAAAATAGAAAATTAAATAAAATATATTTGATATTATAAAAGTTTAATTAACTTTTGACTATAATACCTCAATTATTTAAGACAGGGAGTACACCTATGGGTGAATTATTTTTATTTTTCGGTTTAATATCTCATGATAAAGTTTTTATCTATACAGTACATATGCTATTAGCAGCAGGAATAGCTTTAACATTAGCAAGAGTTGTTATGTCTAACTTACAACTAGTTCCGAAAGGAACTCAAAATGTTGTGGAAGCATATATTTCAGGTGTTTTAAAAATGGGATCAGATGTTATGGGTGAAGAACCAGCTCGTCGTTATTTTCCTCTTGTTGCTACAATTGGTCTTTTTGTTTGTATTGCTAACTTGATAGGTATTGTTCCTGGTTTTGAAGCTCCAACAGCATTTTTAGAGTTTGCACTTACTTTAGCTTTAACCGTATTTATTTACTATAATTTTGAGGGTATTCGTCGTCAAGGTGTTGTTAAATATTTTAAACATTTCCTAGGTCCAGTTTGGTGGTTATACTGGTTAATGTTTCCGATTGAGATAGTTTCTCACTTTTCTCGTCTAATCTCTCTTTCTTTCCGTCTTTTTGGAAATATAAAAGGTGACGATATGTTCTTAATGGTAATTTTAATGCTTGCTCCATGGATTATGCCAATGATTCCATTTGCATTGCTTACTTTTATGGCATTCTTACAAGCATTTATCTTTATGATGCTAACTTATGTTTATCTTGGTGGTGCTGTAGCCGTTGATGACCACTAAGTAAGTTATACATGCAAAAAAATAAATTCGATAGAATTATAAGTTTTTTGCTAGGGGCATCATGGGCAATAGTTATCTTTGGTGCTTTTATAACTTTTAAACTCTTTTCTTTTTTGGGATTTTCGTTAGCTCTTTTTATTACAATAATTTTTATAATTGTCTCTTTTTTTATAATTTTAACACTTGATGCTTTTTCAATAAATAGAAAAAAATATGAAGAGAGTAAAAAACAGACAAAACTTTTAGAAGAGATTCATACTGCGCTCATAAAATAAACATTACTTATTATATTTGAGTCCTTTATTCTCTTTATCTCTTTCAAATTTAGACTTAATTGGAAATTATATACCATAAAATACAAAACTTACAGCTTCTAGCAAATATTCAATTTTTCTTATAGTAGCTTAATGGAGTTCAACCCCCGCCGTTAGGAAATGGTTCTCGCTTAAAATTATATTGCAATTTGTCATGTTTTCCCCCAATAATTCCATACCAAATTAGACAACAAGCTTGATTGCTCTATAATTAGGTACTTCAAAGCGAAAAAGTCACACTCAAAGACTTCACCCAACGGGTGTAACTTTTTCCAAAACAAGAGAATTATAGTGCAAACTACATTAAACTTCAAACTAGAGTCCACAAACGAGAAATTAACACCAAGAACAGGTGTAATAATACTAGGAGAATATCTTAAAGGTATGAACCTTGAACAACTCTGCGATACAAATTTACCAAAAGCTAAACGCAACAACGGTTACTCTGCATTTGAGTTTATCTATCCCTTAATCTTAATGCTTCACAGCGGTGGTAGATTCCTTGATGACATCAGAGAGATAAAAGTGGATAAGGCACTTACAACACTTCTAAAAGTAAAGAATATACCAACTGCAAATGCCTTTTCAAAATATCTTCGTAAGCATGGTATCTTTGGTGAAGAAGGTATGAGAAAAATAAATAAGAAATATCTTAAACAATTTCTAAAAAGCATAGAGGATGAAGAACTTATTCTTGATATAGATGCAACATTTATAGAAGCACATAAAAATACAGCAAAGTGGTCTTATAAAGATGCTCCAGGTTATATGCCGATGGTAGGACATATCAATAAGGGTTGGGTTATTGATGTAGATTTTAGAGAGGGTAATGAAGCATCAGCAAGTAAGAATTTAGAATTCATTAAACAGTGCGTATTGCAATTGCCACTTGCTAAAAGCTTCGATAGATTTAGAGCTGATAGTGCATCTTATCAAGCTGATATATTTAACTACTGCGAAGAGAAAAATATACTTTTTACAGTAACAGCTAAAAAGAATAAAAATGTGTTTGATTCTATCAAAAGCATTAAAGATGAAGAGTGGCAAACTTTCTCAAAAAG
>JAKISR010000060.1 GCA_021648465.1 Sulfurimonas sp.
TTTTAACTGTGTTGAAAATTTAGCCATTTTCCTACTCATATTTATACCCTTACTTTTATTGTTTAATTTTACTCTTTTGAGAATTAAACTTTACAAAAAGTTGTTTGATTTTCTTGGGGTAGTATATCTTTGGTCGGATTTTAAAGTAAAGATTTTAACATCTAACTACTTCAAATCTAAATCTACAACTTTCATTTTTCATTTTTTTAAAAGTTGCACTTCAGATTTAAATTTTGGCTCTCTTTTGAGAGAATCTATACAATCAATTTCTAATCTATTCTAATTTCGATATAATTCCAAATAAACTACTAATAAATCACAAGTTTTTCTTCACTTAAAATAAGGTAACAGATATGAAAAAAATCGCCATTGTTGGTCGTCCAAACGTTGGTAAAAGCTCACTTTTTAATAGGCTAATTAAAAAAAGAGATGCTATCACTTCAGAACAAGCTGGAACAACTAGAGATATAAAAAGACGCCATGTTACTATTATAAATAAAGAGGCTTTATTGCTTGATACTGGTGGGCTAGATAAAGGTTGTGAATTATTTGACAAGATTAAAGAGATGTCATTAAAAGCTGCTTATAAAGCAGATATCATTCTTTATATGGTTGATGGAAAGGGGATACCTGAAGATGAAGATAAAAAAATCTTTTATGAACTTCAATCTATGGGAAAAGATATAGCCCTTGTTGTAAATAAAATAGACAATGATAAAATGAAAGAAAAACTTTGGGATTATTATGAGTTTGGAACTGATGCTATTTTTGGTATCTCTGTGGCTCATAATAGACATACAGTTGATCTTCTTGATTGGATCTCTAGTAAAATTCCTGATTCTGATATTATTAAAGAAGATACTCAAGAAGAAGATGAGGATGACATCACTATAGTTTATGAAGATTTAAGTAATGAAGATTTCTTTGCAAACTCTAATGTAGAAAACGATGATGGCTTTACATACTGGGATGAAGATGAGATGGATGGCATCATTCAAGATGACTCTATCTTCGCTCAAAATGACAAGATAAAAGAGTTTGATGAAAATGATATAAACCATATCAAAATCTCAATTATTGGTCGTACAAATGTTGGAAAAAGTTCACTTTTAAATGCACTACTTGGTGAAGAACGCTCTGTTGTTAGTAGTGTTGCAGGAACTACGATTGACCCCATTGATGAAAGCATAGACTACAAAGGAAAGCAACTTACATTTGTAGATACAGCTGGTCTTAGAAGAAGAGGCAAGATTGTAGGGATTGAAAAATTCGCTCTTATGAGAACTACTGAAATGTTAGAAAACTCAAATATGGCACTAGTTGTTTTAGATGCAAGTGAGCCTTTTTTAGACTTAGATGAGAAGATTGCTGGTCTTGTTGATAGCAACAGACTTGCCTGTATCATCGTTTTAAATAAGTGGGATATTTCAAAAAGAGAAGAGCATGATAAAATTATTCAAAGTGTAAGAGATAGATTTAAATTTTTAGCTTATGCTCCCATAATTACATTATCTGCAAAGTCTCACCAAAGAGTTGATAAACTTAATGATATGATTTTAGAAATAAATGAAAACTACTCTCAGCGAATCACTACATCACAACTAAATGATACAATGGATAAAGCTATGAGAAGACATCATCTTCCATCTATGCATGGTCAAGTCATCCGAATATATTATGCAACTCAGTACGAAACGAGACCACCAAAAATTGCTATAGTTATGAATAAACCAAAAGGTCTTCACTTCACATATAGAAGATACCTTACAAATAAACTAAGAGAAGCTTTTAACTTTAGTGGAACTCCATTACTTTTTAAAGCTAAAAAACGTGGGGATAAATAAAAAATCTGACATTTAAAAAATATTTATAGTGGAGCAAAAGGAATTACTTCCTTTTACGGGATGTATAATTAAAATGGTTTAAAAATTACTAAATATACTACTACTAATAGTAATAGTGTTGGAATTTCATTATAAACTCTAAAGAATTTCCCACTTTTTTGACAATCATCTTTTAAAAACTTTTGTCTATAGTGTCCCATCGAGAAAAAATATCCCACTAAAAATAAAACAAATAAAATTTTAGTATACAACCAACTGTTATCATTAAAGCCTAGCTCATAAGTTAAGTAAGCACCACTTAATATAGTTGTCCACATTGCTGGGACACCAATATATTTATAGATTTTCATCTCCATGATTTTTATAACTTTTACAAAGCCTTCGTTATCAATATTTTCAGCATGATAAACAAAAAGCCTTGGCATATAAAATAATACGGCAAACCATGAAGTGAAAGAGAGTATATGAAACCAAAGTATCCAGCTATACATATACTGTTAGCTATCCAATGTTTCTAAATCTTTTACAGATGCATTTGTATGAGAAATCAATTTATCATGTAAACGGCGAAGTGCTTTAGTCGCTCTATCGATTGCTATATCAATAGCAGCATCTAAATTATCATCGGTTTGTGATATTACAACTGGCTTAGCATGAGCAATATGGATATCAAATTCTATTGATACACCTTTTTTTTCAGCACCTACATGTACATTAACAGATGTTATGTCCAAGGAGTACTTTTTAAAACTTTCTATCGCAGACTCTATGTGAGCTCTTGTATTTGAGTGAAGTGTTATATCTTTTGCATGAACTTGTACATTCATATTAAATCCTTTAAATAGAGTAATTTCGTACTCTAGTTATACTTATATGGTAGCAAAAAATAGCTAAAGAATGTATAATGTCAAAAAAAATTTATTTATTATTTAGAACTAAGGAGCCACAGTGAGGGTTTTAACAGGTATTCAACCATCTGGTGATTTACATATTGGAAACTATTTCGGTTCAATTAAACAGATGGTAGAAGCACAAAATTCAAGTCAAACTTTTGCTTTTATAGCAAACTATCATGCAATGACTAGTGTGACAGATGGAAAAAGACTAAGTGAGCTTAGTATGCAGTGTGCAACAGATTTTTTAGCACTAGGAATAAACCCAGAAAAATCAACTTTTTGGATTCAATCTGATGTAAAAGAAGTATTAGAACTTTACTGGATTTTATCATCATTTACACCTATGGGTTTACTTGAACGTGCTCATAGTTATAAAGATAAAACAGCTCGGGGAATAGCTTCAAACCATTCACTTTTTTCATACCCTGCTTTAATGGCAGCTGATATTCTGCTTTTTGGCTCAGAAGTTGTTCCTGTTGGAAAAGATCAGATTCAGCATGTTGAAATGACTAGAGATATTGCCACTAAGTTTAATAATAAATATGGAGATATTTTAACTATCCCTGAGTTTCGTGTTCAAGAAGAGGTTCAAACTGTTCCAGGAATTGATGGGCAAAAAATGTCTAAGAGCTATGGAAATATAGTAAATATTTTTGGAGCAGAAAAAAAACAGCTTAAAACTATCAAAAAAATTGTAACAGAGAATGTAGCAATGGAAGAACCTAAAGAGTTCCAAAACTGTAATGTATACAATATGGCAAAACTATTTTTAGAGGGTGAAAATCTAATTGCTCTTCAAGATAGATACAAAGCTGGTGGTGAGGGTCATGGTCACTTTAAAGTATATCTTGCTGAAGTTATGTGGGAATATTTTAAAGAATTTAGAGATAAGAGAAAGTATTATGAAAATAATCAAGATGAAGTTAGAGAGATTTTAAATATGGGTGCAAATAAAGCTAAGGATATAGCACTCCCTACTATTGAAAAAATCAGAAATGTTACTGGGATAAAATATTAAATTTTTTATAGTTACAAACATAAGAACAACATAAATACTATTGAAGCTATCTAAAAATGTTGAGATTAATGGGGAGAGTACGAAAGTGTATAAGTGCCATAAACAAAATGGCAACCTGGCAATCTTTTATGGAATTATGAAAGACCCATGGCTTTCCGACCCCGCTTCACAACGAGTTTGGCTATGAATAAAAGTTACTCAATAACAATGATATTACAACTATTATATAATTTAGCTTAAGGTTGTTATTGGTTTTGTTTTTTTAACCAAACCATCAAACCCTTTTGAGCATGAAGTCTATTTTCAGCTTCACTAAAAATTATTTCAGAATGTTTTTCAAAAACCTCTTCACTAACTTCTAATCCTCTATATGCAGGTAAACAATGTAGAAACATAGAGTTATCTTTAGCTAATGACATCAATTTATCATCAACCATAAAACCATTAAATATTTTAATTCTTTCTTCTTTTTCTTCTTCTTGTCCCATTGAAGTCCAAGTATCAGTTGTTACAACAGTTGCATTTTTTACTGCAACTTTAGGGTCATTTGTTGTTTTTATAACTGCTCCACTCTCTTTAGCTAATTTAAGTGCTTCATTTAAAATATCTTCATCAACTTCATAACCTTTTGGTGTTGCAATTCTAAGTTCAAATCCTAATTTTGCAGCAAGTATCATCCATGAATGAGTCATGTTATTACCATCTCCAACATAAGCAGCAACTATATTTTTATCTGCATTATTTTCCACTAAAGTCATATAGTCAGCTAAAAGTTGTACTGGATGGTAAGAATCTGTTAAACCATTGATCACTGGAACTTTTGAAAATTTAGCAAACTCTTCTATTTTAGAATGTTCAAAAGTTCTTATCATTACCATGTCACACATGCTTGATATTACTCTTGCTGTATCTTTTACAGGTTCACCACGACCAATATGAATATCACGATTTGATAAAAATAAGGCATGTCCACCTAATTGGAACATTCCTGTTTCAAAACTAACTCTAGTTCTGGTTGAACTTTTTTCAAAAATCATCCCAAGAGTTTGGTTTTCTAACTCTTTTTTATATATTTTAGATTTTAGATTTTTTTTAATCTCTAAGCCAATATCTATAATTTCTAGAATCTCTTTTTTTGTAAAATCTTTTAGTGTTAAAAAATGTCTCATAACTTTTTCCAAATTTTTAAATAAGTTGTTATTCTACAATATTTTTATTTAAAGTTGCTTTTGTAACATTTTTGCAACTTCTTTTGCGTGATACGAGATAATAATATCTGCTCCAGCTCTCTTAAAGCTAATCATAGTTTCCATTACAACTCTATCATAATCAATCAAATCTTGTGCTCCAGCTAATTTGAGCATTGCATACTCCCCACTTACATTATAAACTGCCATTGGAAGTGAGGTATTATCTTTTATCTCACGAACAATATCAAGATAAGCAAGAACTGGTTTTACCATTAAAATATCTGCACCTTGAAGTTCATCTGAAATTGATTCACTTATCGCTTCTCTGCGGTTTGCTGGATCCATTTGATATGAAGCTCTATCACCAAAACTTGGGGTTGATTCTGCGACATCACGAAATGGTCCATAGTACCCTGAAGCAAATTTTGTAGAGTATGCCATAATAGGTAAATTTTCATATCCTGCACCATCAAGTGCTTCTCTTAGAGTCTCAATTATCCCGTCCATCATACCAGATGGTGCTATCATATCTACTCCAGCTTTAGCATGAATAATAGCTTGTTGTCCAGATATCTCTAAAGTTGCATCATTGTTTACTGTCTCTTCATCTATAATTCCACAATGGCCATGGTCTGTATACTCACAAAAACATAAATCTGTTACTACAAACATCTCCGGATGTTCTTTTTTTATAGCACGAATTGCAGAAGCTATTATTCCATGCTCACAAAGAGAATCAGAACCAATAGAGTCTTTTACATCAGGTATTCCAAAAAGGATTATAGAATAGAGTCCAAGTTTTTTAAGCTCTATACACTCTTTCAAAATTTCATCAATACTCATCTGAAAAACACCTGGCATTGACGCCACTTCTGATTTAATTCCTTTACCCAAGCGAACAAAGAGAGGATAAATAAAATCATTTGTACTTACACTTGTTTCTCTTACTAATGAACGAAGATGAGTATTTAAACGAGTTCTGCGAAATCTTTGAAACATAATAAACCTTTTTTTGCTATAATTTTAAAAAAATATTTTACCGTTTTAAAGTTAAAATTAGGGTACATTAATTGAATATAGAAATTTCACAGGTTGCAAATCTACCATCAAAATTTGGCAATTTTAAAGTAAAAGCCTTTAAAGAAGGTGATAAAGAGCACTTAGTTATATACTCAGAAAAACTGAGCCAAACTCCCATTGTAAGAGTACATTCCGAATGTTTAACTGGAGATGCTATTGGAAGCTTAAAATGTGATTGTAGAGATCAATTAGAGTATGCATTAACTTTAGCCGAACAAACAAATGGTATGGTGATTTATTTAAGGCAAGAGGGTCGTAATATTGGACTATTTAATAAAATCAATGCTTATGCTCTTCAAGACAATGGTCTAGATACCATTGAAGCAAACCATCAACTTGGATTTAATGCTGATGAGCGAACTTATGAAGTCGTAACTTTTATACTTCATCATTTTAATATTCATAAAATAAAACTTCTTACTAACAACCCAAATAAAGTTAATTCAATCAGTGATATTGAGATTATTGAACGTATTCCTATTATAATGAAATCAAACGAACATAATGAAGATTACTTAAATATAAAAAAAGATAAAATGGGACATATACTTTAAACTAATTTAAATCAGTGAATATTTAAAGTTTTGTTTTAACTTTTTATAAGGATTTTTTTAGTGGACTTAAAAGCAGTACTTAACCAAGATAATATTCATCTACCAGATATTTTTTTTTACAATATCCAAAAATACAAAGAACATCTTTTTAAATGGAATAAAATTCATAATCTCACCGGTGCAAAAAATGAAAAAACTATAGATATATTTATATATGATGCTATATTTCCTATTAGTTTTTTACCAAAGAGTAAAAATCTCTTAGATATTGGAACAGGGGCGGGATTTCCTGGTATGATTTTAGCTATGGGTCTTCCAGATACACAGGTGACTTTAGTTGAGCCGATAGCAAAAAGAGCAAGTTTTTTGCAATTTGTTAAAGCTGATTTGGGACTTAAAAATGTTAAAGTTGTAAAAAAACGTATTGAAAAGATGGATAGTGAAATCTTTGAAATTATCACTTCAAGAGCTGTAACAAATACAGATATGTTACTAAAAATAAGTAAAAATTTTAGAGATGAAAACTCAAAACTTCTTTTTTATAAAGGGGAAAGAGTTTATGATGAAGTTGATAAAAACTTAAATCATAAAATCATAAAAACTAAAAATAGACACTACCTTCTAATAGGAGAAAACTTATGATATTGAAATTACTTTTAGTTATTAGTGTTATCGCTATAGTTTACTTTTTTTTCATTAAGAAAAAACCTACTATAAATAACTCAAATAACAACCCGCAAAAAGATGATATAAAAAACAATGACATGGTTGAATGCCATCATTGTAAAATTTACTGTGAAATAAGTGAAGCTATATTGAGTGATGCAAAATACTATTGCTCAAATGAATGTTTGGAGAAAAACTAATGATTATATTTGGACATAGATTTTTAAAAAGTGAAAATTTTTATCATATTAATAATATTGAGGCAATACAAAATACTCCACCATCATCAACAATTTTAATAAATTTTTCTGAAAAAAATTTAGATGTAATTAATCATGCTGTTGTCAATTTTATTCCACTAGCAATTCAAGTTAAAGACATAACTCAAATCATATATGCATCAACACTTTGTGCTAAATATATCATTCTCTCTAAAGAACTTGCAAAAACCGCTCAAAATTTAGCTGATAATTATCTTTTTGATGCAAAAATTTTAGTTACACTTGAGAGTGAAGATGAGATTGAAGAACTAGCACTTTTAGGAATAGATGGTATTATCTTCTCAAACGCAATTATAAAAGTGAATTCTTAGACTATCTCTCTCTTAATATCTGCTTTTAGGGATGTTAAAACTTCATAAGAGATGGTTTGTGCAAATATTGCCACCTCTCTTGCATCATTAAAAACTAGGAGTTCATCATCACCACTTAAAAAAGAGCTATTATCCATAGATACTCTTCCTATAAGTTTTATATCTTGTGGTGTTTTATAATTGTTTGAGCAAACTCGTAAAAAACCATCTCCATAACCAAAATTATAATTACTTGCTATGCTATCCTCACTTACTTGATAATTACCACCATAACCAACTCTCTGCCCTGCTTTTAACTCTTTCGATGAGATTTTAGATGCATAAAGTGATAATACGGGTTTTAAGTTCGCTTGATTTAATGAATTTGGTAATTTTAAACATCCATAAGCTGCAATTCCAACCCTAGCCATATCCTCATAAAAATTATTACACCTAAAAAGTGAAGCAGAATTTGATGAGTGAAACCTAAAGTTTTTAAATCCAAACTCTTTAGATAAAGATATTGACTCTTCTTTTACAAATTTAAAATTATCATTTTGCCAAAACCATTCACTTGTAAGTTCATCAGCATTTCTATGATGTGTAAAAACTGCTTCTAGTTCAAGATTTGCCTTTTTAATTTTTAAAAAAGCCTCTTTTAGCTCACTTATAGCCACTCCATTACGGTGCATTCCTGTATCTACTTTTAACTCCACTTTAGTACCAACTGGAAACTTATCAATAGAGTTTAAACCATTAATTGTATATCTTACTTTTTTGCTTTTTTGCTTTGGAATATCACTTAAGACTAAAATATACTCAAAAAAATTATCTATACTTTTAGCTTCTTCATTTGTACGAACTACAGCTTTTGTAATTCCATACTCTTTAGCTAGTTTCGCCATCTCTAAAAGTCCATGTCCGTAAGCATTATCTTTTAAAACAAGTGCTATTTTATCTACACTTTTGGTTTGCTTTGCAATAATATCAAGGTTATTAAAAAAATTGTTTTTATTTATAGTTATGTATGCCATAAGGGAATTATACCAAATGAAGAGATTTATTGCAGAGTTTGAGAAGCAAAGTTTTACACAAATCATATTTCCTCATAAAGATACTGATTGGGTTGATTATTTTGAGGATGCTCAAAATACTTTTATTGAAATAATAGAGCAAATTATAAAATATCAAAAATGTGTAGTTATTTGTGATGATATAAAAAGTATTAAGAATAAATTTAAAGAAAATAAAAATTTATATTTTATAGAGTATAAAACGGATGATACTTGGGCAAGAGATTATTCCTCACTTTGTATTGAAGAAGATGGTGAAATCAAACTTTTAGACTTTACATTTAATGGTTGGGGTAATAAATTTGAAGCTTTTAGAGATAATCTTTTAACTCAAAACATATCAAAACACTACTCTAAAAAAGTTACAAAGATTGATTTTCTTTTAGAAGGTGGAGCAATTGAGAGTAATGGTGCTGGTATAATTTTAACAACCTCAGCATGTATGTTAAATAAAAACAGAAACTTTAAATTAAATGATTCTCAAATTACACAAAGATTAAAAGATGAGCTTGGAGTTAGTGATGTTTTATATTTAACTCATGGTTATTTAGCAGGTGATGACACAGACTCACATATAGACACACAAGCAAGATTTATTAATAAAAAAACTATTATGTATATAAAATGTAAAGATAAAAATGATGAACATTTTAATGAGTTAAAACTTATGGAAAGTGAGCTAAAAAAGTTTGCAAAAACATATAACTTTAAACTTATATCTCTTCCTATGAGTGATGCCATATATTTTAAAAATGAGAGGCTTCCTGCAACTTACGCAAATTTTTTATTTGTAAATGGAGCTGTTTTAGTTCCAATTTATGGGGTTAAACAAGATAAAGAAGTGTTAAATATTTTTAGAGATACTTTTAAAGATAGAGATATCATTCCCATAAATTGCTTTACTCTTATAAAACAACATGGCTCACTTCACTGTGTCACTATGAACTTTGCTTGTGGAGTTCACCTCAACTGATTTTTCATTATCTAAAATTGCAAATCCATTTATCAACAGATATGTAGCAAGTCCAAAACCTATAGCTATTAAAATTATTTTTTTTATCTTTTGTATTTTACTCATAATGAAATTCTATCTAATTTTTTTAACACTTTTGTAACACTAATTTTATATTATTTCAGTATTAAATTTTAAGGTCTTATCTATGTTAAATAAAAAAGTAATTTCATTATCTTGTGTTATTGTAGCTTCACTAAATGCTACTGATGTAGAACTCTCCCCAATTAGTGTAGAATCAACTACAATAACAGAAGTTAGTCAAAATGCTCAAGTATCAGCAGATTTGGCTCAGGCTTTAAGCTCAAGTGTTCCAAGTATAGATATGAATCGTCGTAGCGGTATAGCAAACGATATCTATATTCGTGGTCAAAAAAGAGACAATATCTCTGTTGATGTTGATGGAACAAAAATTTATGGAGCATGTCCAAATAGAATGGATCCACCAGTTTCACATATATTAACGAATCAAA
>JAKISR010000061.1 GCA_021648465.1 Sulfurimonas sp.
CAAAAACAATGGAGTCAAAAATATGTAACAAATAATTTATAGCCTAATTAGGTGCCTCTGGATTTAAAAAAAGATGTGCTTTTTATAAATTTAGAGATGTGGAAATGTTATGGAATTATTTGGGTTTTAAAAAGCTGTAGTTTTTTATTTTGTTTAATGATAAAATTTGCATAAATCACTTCTTTCATTGGTGGCTTTGAGATGTGTTTGGTATCTATTGTATTTGCATTATCTCAATGATAAATAGAAGTAGCTACTGGTTTTAAAGGCATCATAAACCCTCAAGTAAAACATACCAAAGTCTATCTACTTCTTTATCATTTAAGAAAAGAGTAGATTTATTTTGAAACAGTTCATTAAAAGCTTCTTTTTTTATACTAAAAGTATTAGTGCACTCTTTATGTGTCGGTAAATAGGCACGAATGAGTGATACATTGTTTTTTATTGGCTTAGAGCATAAAAAACACTCTAATGTAGAATGTAGTCTTCCTTCATGTTCTAAAAGTTTTACATAAGACTCGATAGCAACTCTTTTTGGATTTTGTTTATCCCAGTTTTGTGAAGCACTTTCTAATAAATTAAAATAAAAATCATCAAGCTCTTGGGTATCTTTGAGGTGTTTATAAAATAATGCTAAAAAGTCTTGCCATGTTCTTAATTGTTTATTATTATTTATCCACTTAAAGCCTATGTGTATGACATCTTTGAGTCTTGAGATAGTTGATTTAACAGAATCTTCTTTTTCAAAATCTATTTTAAAACCTAGATTTATCACCCCATGTCTTGCCCCATAGAATCTATAAAGGATGTCTAAGTTACTTTTTGATAAAATTGTCACAATTAGATCTTCATCTCTTACTTTGTTAAGATTTAAAATAAAACCTTGCATATATGCCTCATATCCTCACATGTTTTAAATTTATATGAAAAATATTACCAATATTATGCTTTTTTAAACCTTTAAACAGTACAATGCATGACTTTTTCTAAATAGAATAAGTTTCTTTAAAAAGAGATTAAATTTAGAAAGAATTTATAAATTTTAGGAGTTTCTATGGTTGAATATCATGACTTAATAAGATCATTTAGAGATAATTGTGGTTTTGGGCTTATTGCCAATATTAAAAATAAAGCTTCTCATAAAGTACTAAATGATGCCATAACTGCACTAGAGAGGATGATGCATCGTGGTGCTGTAGCCGCTGATGGAAAAACGGGTGATGGAAGTGGTTTATTATTATCTTTACCAAAAGTATTTCTTAGGCAAAAAGCATCTGAACATGGTGTTGAGCTACCAAAGCAATTTGCAGTTGCATCAGTTTTTACAAAAGATATAAATCAACTTAAAATTATAGATGAAACATGTGCAACAAATGATTTAAAGGTTGTTCTTCATCGCGATGTGCCAATAAATATAAATGTACTTGGTGAACAAGCTCTTAAAACACTACCGAGCATAGTTCAACTATATATTATTCCAAACTCTATTATGGCGACAAATAGATTTGATGCACTTTTATATCTTTCTCGTAAAGAAGTAGAGCATAAATTACTAAAAGATAGAGATTTTTATATATCGTCAATGAGCTCATCAATTCTTTCATATAAGGGTCTTGTTATGCCTACTTATATTAAAGAATTTTATAAAGATTTCCAAGATGAAAATTTTAAGATATCCTTTTCACTATTTCATCAAAGATTTTCTACAAATACTCTTCCAGAATGGAGACTCGCTCAACCATTTCGTGCAGTAGCTCACAATGGAGAGATTAACTCTATTGAAGCTAATCGTATGAATGTTAAAATTAAATCAGAATCTATTAAAAGTGAGGTTTTTACATCTGATGAGATAAATAGAATACTACCAATTTTACAATTAAACTCATCAGATAGTGCTAGTGCGGATAACTTTTTTGAATTTTTAATTGTTAATGGCATGGACTTTTTTAAAGCAATTCGTGCAGTAATTCCTTCAGCTTGGCAAAATGCTCCACATATGGATCCAGAACTTCGTGCATTTTATGAATACCATTCTACTGTTTTTGAAGCATGGGATGGTCCAGCGGCATTTTCTGTAACTGATGGTCGTTATATTGGTTGTGTACTTGATAGAAATGGTCTTCGTCCATCAAAATATATAGTAACACATGATGATACTCTTTTAATCGCTAGTGAATATGGTGTAATTGATATTGCAGAAGATAATATAAAAGAGAGAGGTCGTCTACAATCAGGAGAGATGTTAGGACTTGATCTTAAATTTGGGAAACTTTTAAAAAGTAATGAAATTGACAACTATTTAAAAAGCTCAAATACATATATGAAGTGGTTAAATGAGCATATGATTTATCTACAAGAGCATGTAGAGGAGCAGTACCAAATTCAATGTGAACTTGGTAGTCAAGATATTATAAAAAGACAGAGATATTTTAATATAACTCAAGAAGTTGTTGATCAAGTTATTGAGCCAATGATGAAAGATTCTAAAGAGGCTGTTGGTTCTATGGGAGATGATACTCCTCTTGCTGCTTTTTCAAATAAACAAAGAAATTTTACTGATTATTTTAAACAAAAGTTTGCTCAAGTTACAAATCCACCAATTGACCCTATTCGTGAAAAAGTTGTTATGAGTTTAAATACAGGTTTTGGAGAATTTCATAATATTTTAGATGAAATTCCATCACATGCACATCGTTTAAAATCAATTTCACCAATTATCACTCGTGAAAAACTTGATGTATTAAAATCTTTTGGTGATAAAAAATCACCTAGGTATCAAGCTTTTTATCATAACACAACCTTCTCTACAGCATACAGCAGTGAATTAAAAGAAGCTTTAGATGCTTTAGTTGAAAAAATAATTAATTCTGTAAATAATGAAGGTACAAGAATTATTATTTTAGATGACTATGAGTTTTCTAAGGATAAAAAAATTATACCAATGGCTATGGCTGTTGGTCGTGTAAATATTGCACTAATTAATGCTAAAGTTCGTCATTTAGTCTCTATAATTGCTGTAACTGGGGAAGTTATTGATTCGCACAGTGCAGCTGTACTTATTGGCTATGGTTCAAGTGCAATTTACCCAAGTTTACTTTTTGCAACTGTTGTAGAGCATTTAAAAGTATCGAAATTAATTAATGAAGATTGTCATGAAGTTTTAAAATCAGTTCATACTGCTTTAAATGGTGGACTTTTAAAAATAATGTCAAAGATGGGTATCGCAACTATTGCATCGTATCGTAATTCAGGGTTATTTGATGTAATAGGACTAAGTAAAACAATTGTAAAAGATTGTTTCGCAAGCTCACATTATGCTATAAGTGGATTAGAGTATGAAGATATTGATAATAGGCTTACAAAGTATCATAAAGATGCATTTAAAGAGGATGGATTTAATAAAATATTTCCACTAAATATTGGTGGGTATTATAAATTTTATACAGGACAAGAACATCATGATTTTGGTCCAGCTGTAATTCATGCAATTCATGCAGTTGCACGGGATGGAAAAAAAGAAGATTATGCGAAGCTTAGAGACCTAGTAAATAAAAGAGGATTAAAATTTATTCGTGATTTCTTTGAGCTTAAATCTGATAGAAAATCAATAGATATCTCTGAAGTTGAACCAAAAGAAGCTATTTTTAAAAGATTTGCGGCAGCTGCTATGAGTCTTGGTTCTATCTCTCCAGAAGCACATAAAACAATCGCAATAGCAATGAATAGAATCGGCGCACAATCAAATTCAGGTGAGGGTGGTGAAGATGCTTCACGTTTTGGTACTGAGCGTTTATCAAAAATTAAACAGATTGCTTCTGGTAGATTTGGTGTTACCCCAGCATATTTAAGAAGTGCTGAGGAGATTCAAATAAAAGTGGCTCAAGGTGCAAAACCAGGTGAAGGTGGACAACTTCCAGGACACAAAGTTTCTGCTCTGATTGGTAAACTTCGTCATACTGTTCCAGGTGTTACACTTATTTCACCACCTCCACATCATGATATATACTCTATTGAGGACTTAGCACAACTTATTTTTGACTGTAAGCAGGTAAATCCAAAAGCTAGAGTTGCTGTTAAGTTAGTGTCTACTGTAGGTGTTGGAACAATTGCAGCGGGAGTTGCAAAAGCATATGCTGATAAAATTGTTATCTCTGGTGGAGATGGTGGTACTGGTGCTGCTCCACTTACTTCTATCAAGTTTGCTGGTAATCCTTGGGAGTTAGGCTTAAGTGAGGCTCATAATGCTCTTAAAGCAAATAATCTTCGTGGATTAGTAGAGCTTCAAACTGATGGTGGACTGAAGTCTGGTATAGATGTAGTTAAAGCTGCCTTACTTGGTGCTGAGAGTTATGGTTTTGGTACAGGGGTACTGACTATAGTTGGTTGTAAAATGCTTCGAATTTGCCATGTAAATAAGTGTTCTGTTGGTATTGCAACTCAAAATGAAAAGCTTCGTAGTGAGTTCTTTAAAGGACACGTTGATCAACTAATCAACTATTTTACTCTTTTGGCTGAAGATATTCGCTCTATTATGGCCGAACTTGGATTTAGCACAATGGAGGAGCTGATAGGTAAAAGTGATATTTTAAATGTAGTTGATAATGATTTTGCTAAAAAGTTTGATTTTTCAAATATTTTACATCAAGAAGATGGCGTAAATACTCATCAACAAAAATACAATCAACCTTTTGATGATAATGCTTTTGAAAAAAGTGTTTTATTAGAAGCAAAAAATGCTATAAAACATCCAGATCATAATATAAAAATAAAAAGAGACATAACTAACCTAAATAGAAGTTTTGGAGCATTGATTTCAGGAGAGATAGCAGAGTATTATGGCGACAAAGGGCTTAGTGCAGATACTATTAAAATTGAATTAGATGGAATTGCAGGTCAAGCTCTTGGTGCATTTTTAATTCCTGGTGTATCAATTTATTTAAAAGGTGTTGCAAATGATTATATTGGTAAAGGTATGCATGGTGGTAAGATAGTCATCACTTCAAAAAATGAGGGTGAGAATTTTGCTGCTGGTGGTAATACATGTCTTTATGGTGCAACAGGTGGAAAACTCTATATTTCTGGTTGTGTTGGTGAAAGATTTGCTGTTCGTAACTCTGGTGCTTTAGCAATTGTTGAAGGTACAGGTGATAATGCATGTGAGTATATGACAGGTGGAGTTGTTGTTATTCTTGGTCGCTCTGGTATAAACTTTGGTGCGGGTATGACAGGTGGTATATCTTTTGTATACGATGCTGATCATAGTTTTATAGAAGATGTTAATCGTGAGCTTGTTGAACCTATTCGTATAGATACAGATGAGGGAGATGAAGCTAGACACTATCTTAAAAGATTACTAAAAGATTATGTGGTAGAAACTGAAAGTAAAAAAGCAAAAGATTTACTTGATAACTTTAGAGTTGAGGTAAGAAACTTTTGGCTTATTAAGCCTAAAAACTTGAAAAAACTACCTTTAAATCTTGAGAAAGGAGATTAATTATGAGAGAATATTTAACAATTGAAAGAGTTGAAGCTGAGAAAAGATTAGCTGTAGAGAGAACAAAAGATTTTGGCGAAATTTATGAAGTTTTTGATAAAGATGAAGCAGCCGCTCAAAGCGAGAGATGTCTTCAGTGTGGAGATCCATTTTGTTTAAATAAATGTCCTTTACATAATTATGTACCACAGTGGCTAAAGGCTATTGCTGAAAAAGATTTAGAATTTGCATTTAAACTATCAAATGAGCCTTCACCATTTCCAGAAGTTATGGGTAGAATTTGTCCACATGAAAAGCTTTGTGAGGGTGATTGTACTCTAAATGATGGTCATGGTGCTATCACGATTGGTTCAGTTGAAACACACATTACAGAAGCTGGTTTTAAAGCTGGATATAAGCCAGATTTCCCTGGTATAACCACTGATAAAAAAGTAGCAATCATTGGTAGTGGTCCTGCTGGACTCTCTGCTGCAACATATCTTCTTCGTTCTGGTATAGCGGTTACTATGTATGAGAGAAGTGATAGAGCTGGTGGACTTATGACTTATGGTATTCCTAATTTTAAACTTGATAAAAAAATAGTTAAAAGAAGAGTTGATTTACTACTAGAGGCTGGTTTAGAACTTATACTTAACTGTGAAGTTGGAAAATGTATACCTTTTGAAGAATTAGCAAATACTCATGATGCAATATTTATAGGTGTTGGTGCAACAAAAGCAAAAAAAGCTTCACTAACTGGTGAGAATGCTTCTAATGTTTATGATGCTATGGGTTATTTAACTGCTATTCAAAGAAAAATATTTAAAACTCCTTATGATAAAAAGTTTGATTTTAAAGATAAAGATGTAGTTGTAATCGGTGGTGGTGATACTGCTATGGATTGTTTAAGGACTGCAAAAAGGGAAGGTGCAAAAAGTATAATATGTTTATATCGTCGTGATGCAAATAATATGCCAGGTAGTAAAAAAGAGTATAAAAATGCTATAGAAGAGGGTATTGATTTTATATTTTTTGCCTCTCCAAAACAGCTTATTTTAAATGATGATGGCAATGCTATATCAATAGAGGCAGTAAAAACAACTCTTGGTGCAAAAGATGATAGTGGTCGCCAAAGAATGGAGGAGATTAAAAGTAGTAACTTTAGAGTTAAAGCTGATGTTATTATCATGTCACTAGGCTTTGATGTTGAAAAGCCTCCATTTTTAGCAGAAAACGGAATAGAGACAAATAAGTGGGGTGAAATCATTATAAATGAAGAAACTCACGAAACCACAACCGCTGGTATATACGCTGGTGGTGACTGCTATAGAGGAGCTGATTTAGTTGTTACTGCTGCCTTTGATGGTCGCGAAGCTGCTAGAAGTATCTCTAAAATGCTTTTGAAATAAAGTAAAATTTTATATAAATAATAGAAAATGCAAGATGAATATAATTTTTTAAAAAGGGAAAGAAATTTTTTTGCTAAGCACTTTCCTCACTTTTATATACTGTGCTTTGGAATATTTATAACAAATATATTAGTAATGAATAAATCTTTAGACAAAAAAAAATCAAACTACTAAACTTCCTTTATAGTATAATACATAAAAAAACTGGAATATAATGAATCAAATAAAGTTATCAGTGGATGATAAAAATTTAGACATAGTGCTTAATATCTTAAACAATTTAAAAAATGGGTTGATTGCAAATATAAAAACTGATACTGATATTAAAACAAAAATTAGAGCCACTCAGTACCAGCTTAGAAACAATAAGATTATAAGAAAAGAAAACTCAGGTACAAATGATAGTAGTGGTAAGTATATAAATATATCAGCTTATAAACAAAAACTAAAAAAGATGAAGAAAAATGATTAAACTTAGAAAATGGATATATTTAACAGTTGTTTTAATACTATTTTATTATATATTTATTGTAAATATTTGGGCGACACTTTCTATCATAGCTTCTTTATATATTGCATTTAAACTATATAAAGTTTATGCTAGGAGTAAATTAATAAAGATATCGAGTTCTAAAGAGTTATTTAGAGAACATGAGTTAGGGCTTTTTATTGCACTTGTTGCAAAGGTTGCTAAAGCAGATGGAGTTGTACAAGAGTTAGAGGCACAACTTATAGGAATTATGTTTGATGATATTGCTAAAGTATTCCCTGATAAAGAGAAAACAAAAGATATCTTAAAAGAGATTTTTAATGAAGCAAAAGAGAAGGATGACGACACAAAAGAGATAGCACAATCTTTAAATAAATTGCTTGGTCGTAGTAAGTTAAAGAAAAAACAATTTGTAGAATTTTTAATCCAACTTGCCTTTGTTGATAATGGAATTAACTTTAACGAAGATAGCGTTTTACGAGAAATCATGCAAGAATTGGATGTTACTTCTGATGAATATACGGCTATGATTACTAAGTTTGAAAATATGCTTAAAAATAAAAAACAAACAATGAGTCTTAAAGAAGCTTGTGAAATTTTAGGTGTAAGTGAAAGTGACGATATTAGTGTTGTTAAAAAAGTATATAGAAAACTTGTACGCCAATACCACCCAGATATCATAAAATCACAAAATAAAAATGAATCTTACATAGAAAAAGCCACTGCTAAAACTCAAGAAATAAATCAAGCTTATGAAGTTATAAAAGATGCAAAAAAGTAAAATATAATGCTCAACTTTCGCACATAAAACCTAACTCTTTTTGAGTATAAGCACTGAGAACAGCGATAATTTGTAGAAAATTTTTATTATCCTTGACAACATTTTGAATTTCAGAGATTTTTGTGAGTATTTTTATAAATAGTTGCATCGATATTGCTAGAGATTCAAGTTCACACTCTAAATCTCTAAAGAGTTCTCCTAGTGTTTGGGGTTCATGCTTTATACTGTTGATGTAGCTTACGATGTTGTATGCAAGCATAGAGAGTGTAATTTTAGCAATGAGTGCTTCATAAATTCTATTCTCTTCTTTGCCAAGTCCAAACAAATTTCTAAGGTCTTTATAGCCTTGCTCAATATTCCATCTTTTTTTATAAGTTGCCAGAATTTCTTTAGCTTGTAGTGATAAGTCAGTAGAGATAAAAACAAGCAAATTTTTACCTGTATGCAAAAATACTAACTTTACTTTTCCAAGAACAGCATGGTCTACAATTTTATCAAAGAACTTGTAAGAAATTTTGCCATGCTTACCACTCTGTTTATGACGAATATTTTTGAGGCTGTCATAAATTGAGTTGAGTGTTTTATGCTTACCTTTGAAGTTCCAAATGAGTTTATTATTTGGTAGCCTTGCAATTATGGGCATCCCTAGTTCATTAGATTGTTTAATGAAGTTTGGTTTGGCATACCAACTATCAACAAGTAAATAATCAGCTTCAACACCACTGTCTAAGGCTCTCTCTAACATCTCAATAGCAAGAGTATTTTTGCCTTTGGTTATTTCACTCTTTCTTTGGTAAGCATTACTGCGATGATGTAATCTTGTTGTAAAATCTGATACATTTTTTCTTCTATTATCATTCATCTTGATAGAAAAATCAAGTTGAAAAGTTGAATGTGAATCTGCATAATTCAGAGATACAATGTTGAGAGCGTTGATAGTTCGATGCTCTTTGTTACTCCAAATATACTTACAGCTACCCTCTATAAACTTTCCTCTTTTTGGTTCTACTGTATCATCAATAATAAGCAAACGATGCTCACCACTCTTATGAAGTGGTTTTATCTTTTGTAATAATGCAGTCGTAGTAAGTAACAACATTTTTCGCCAATTATAACGACTCTCTTTGATAAATCTGTAATAAGCATCTTTACCAAAAGCACTATCACTTTGTTTGATAAAACTTGACTGTCTTTTTTGCATTACAAGCATATAAAGAAAGTGAAGAATGATTTGAAAAGGAGGATAGCCTACATCTCTTTTTATAAAGTTACTTTGCTGGAGTATTTTTGTAATTTTTATCTCTTGAAGCACTTCTAGTATTGGATTCTTTAATAAACTTTTCATAGCATAGTTGATATAATTTGCAAGTTCCATAAAATAAGCCTTTATTAATTGAGTTGTGGTAACAAAATTATACTGAAAAGTGGCTATTTATGGGCTTTAATACTCAACTTAAGTTTGTGGATTTATTGAAATCTATGTGCGAAAGTTGAGTATAATGACTAATTAAACTTTATTTTAAGTCTCATATAGTGTTTTTTGGATATTTAAAAAAATAGGTGTAGACAAATTACTACATAGTAAGCCCCAATAATTCCATACCAAATTAGACAACAAGCTTGATTGCTCTATAATTAGGTACTTCAAAGCGAAAAAGTCACACTCAAAGACTTCACCCAACGGGTGTAACTTTTTCCAAAACAAGAGAAT
>JAKISR010000062.1 GCA_021648465.1 Sulfurimonas sp.
GCACCCTTTGTTGGTTTACCCCAAGGAGTAACTGGATGACGACCTGAATTCGTTTTACCTTCACCACCACCATGAGGGTGATCAATTGGATTCATTGCTGAACCACGAGTTTGAGGACGAATACCTAGATGACGCTGACGACCAGCTTTAGCGATAACGATGTTACCAAACTCTTCATTACCAACGATTCCAATAGTAGCTAAACACTCACCTAAAACTAAACGCATTTCAGATGAAGGCATACGAAGTGAAACATACTTACCATCACGACCCATAATTTGAGCGGATGTTCCAGCAGCACGACACATTTGTCCGCCTTTACCAGTTTTGAGCTCAATATTATGAATTAATGTACCCACTGGGATATTTTTAAGTTTCATGGTATTGCCAGGTTTTACATCAAGACCATCAGCAGCAGAATTAATAATATCGCCTACATTTAAACCTTTTGGTTGAATAATATAACGTTTTTCGCCATCAGCATAGTTGATAAGTGCAATTCTACAGTTACGATATGGATCATATTCTATAGTTGCAACGATACCTGGAATATCAAATTTATTTCTTTTGAAATCTATAATACGGTAAAGTTTTTTGGCACCAGCTTGACGGTGACGAGATGTAATACGACCATTGTTGTTACGTCCAGCAGTGGTTGGAAGTTTAACTAGTAATGAACGAACACTTGCTTTTGCAGTGATGTCAGAACTATCAACATTGGTATAAAAACGACGAGACGGAGTTATCGGTCTATAAGTTTTAATTGCCATTTTATACCGCCAAACTTTCTATTTGTGCACCTTCTGGTAAGTGAACATAAAACTTTTTAAAGTTATTCTGTTTACCTAGTACACCACGGAATCTTTTTGTTTTCCCGCTTTGATTAAGTGAATTAACTCTTGTTGGAATAATTCCAAAGTACTCACGAAAAACCTCTTTAAGACCTGTTTTAGTCATACGTGGAGAAGTTGATACAACAATAATGTTATCTTCTTGCATTGCTAAAGTCTTTTCTGTATATAGTATAGATTTAATATCTGTAATATCTGCCATTATTTAGCCTCTCCTGCAAGATTTTCCCATACTGCTTTTTCGATCACAAGTGAACGATAATTAGCAGCTAAGTAAGCATTTAATTCATTTGCTTCAACAACGTATGTTTGTTGAAGATTTTCAAATGCTAAAAAAGTTTTTTCATCTAAAAGAGATTTTACAAAAAGTGCATCTCTTTGGTTTAATGCTTTAAACATTGCATTAGCATCTTTTGTTTTACCAGAAGCTATTTCAATGTTATCAACGATGAAAAGACTACCGTTTTGTGCATGCTCGTTAAGAGCAAAATTAAGAGCAAGTTTTTTTTGCTTCTTGTTAACTTTAAGGTCATAATTACGATTGTTCTTAGAACCAAATGCCTTACCACCACCTACGAATATAGGAGAACGACGAGAACCAGCACGAGCACGCCCGCCACCTTTTTGAGCCCATGGTTTTTTACCACCGCCACGCACTTCACTTCTACCTTTAGTAGTTGCTGTATTTGCACGTTGTGCAGCTTGAGCAGACTTAACATATAGGTATAAGTTATGAGGGTTAATACCAGAAAAACTCTCTGGTATTGCTAACTCAGATGCTTTTTCCATTTTTTCATTTAAAACGATTGCACTCATTATTTAGCTACCTTTACACGACCTAATGAACCGTTAGCTCCTGAAACTGAACCTAAAACCGCAAGGATTTTATTTTCTGCGTCATAAGAAACGATCTCATTTTTTACGCTATTTTGTATATTGCCGTGTTGTCCAGGCATTTTTTTACCCTTCATTACACGACCTGGCCATTCTGCCATACCGATTGAACCTGTTCTACGACCCATTCTATGACCATGAGAACCAGGACCACCACTAAAATTCCAACGCTTCATTACACCAGTAAAACCACGACCTTTAGTTGTAAAAGTAGATCTTAATACAGTAGCTTCAGCTAATGGAGTTAAGTCAATATCACCAGCTTCATTGTTTGCTACTTCTAGTGTAGCAAAACGGTTGAATTCAGATGAAATACTATATTTCTTTTGTTGGCCTTCAATTGCCTTATTCATTTTTTTACCGCTGTTGTACGAAACAATAGCTGTACTTTCGTTAACTGCACATACCTTAGCCTCTAATACTCTTAATAAAGTAACAGGCTTGCTTGGTACTGTGGTTGTACGGCTCATACCGATTTTTTCAACAATATATTCCACGACCGTCTCCTTACTTATCCATAGAACGTACTTCTACGTCTACTTCTGGTGCAAGATCTAGTTTCATTAGAGAATCTACAGTTTCTGGCGTAGCAGAAACAATATCAATAATTCTAGCGTGCATACGAATTTCAAACTGCTCACGTGAACTCTTATTTACATGAGGAGATTTTAAAACTGTATATTTACGAATCTTTGTTGGTAAAGGGATTGGACCACATATAACCGCACCTGTACGCTTTACAGCTTCAACGATTGATGCTACAGATCTATCAAGTACACGATGATCATAAGCTTTCAATTTCAAACGAATTTTTTCCATAATTTTCCTTCTAAAGAACTCGTTAGGTCATGCCTAACTATGTTTAGTGAACGCGAATTGTATCCAAACTATCTTATATATTCAAGTAAACATAGGATAAAAACTAATTTTAAGTAAAATTTATTTCCTTTTAATAAGGAAGTGATAAAATTAGATTATGGAAATTTTACTTGAAGAGTTATATAAAACTGATATACATTTAGATAAATTTAATTTTAGAAAACTTTTTTTAGAAGATACTATAAGTTACCAGATAAATGGAATAACACAAAGTGGGAAAACAAAATTAGTAAAAAATCACCTTTTAGGCCTTAAAAAACACACATATCTTTATATAGATTGTAGTGATATTAGAATAGATATAGACATATTAAACAAAGAACTATCTATATTTTGTAATAAAAACAAAATCAATACGCTTGTTTTAGATAATTATATAAAAAATATAAACATTGTAAATGTCCCTCAGCTCATAATATGCAGTGAAACACAATATAACTTTGAATTTTTAAAAACTGTAAAACTTTTTCCTCTTGATTATGAAGAGTTTCTTGCTTATGAGCATAAATATGACTCTACTGCATTAAATCATTTTTTCCAACTTGGTGGTTTTCCGTCTATACACAAAATAAATAATGATGAAAGAATTATTTATATACAAAAAACTCTGAAATGCTCACTTGAAGCTATGGAATTTGATATCTTAGTTCTTTGTGCAAAAATGATGGCGCAAAAATTATCACCTTTTTCTATATATGAAAGACTAAAACAAACTTCTAAAATATCTAAGGATAAATTATATAAATCCTTTGAGAGCTTAGGCTCAAAAAATTATATACATCAATTACAAAAAATAAATCATCCAAAAGCCACTAAAAAAATATACTTGTGTGATACATCACTAAGATTGGCATTTACAAAAGATAGACATTTTGGTAGACGTTTTGAAAATATGATATATTTAGAACTTTTAAAATCAGGTAAAGAATGTTTTTATGATGATAGTATTGATTTTTACATACCAAAAAATGATGAAGTGATTCTTGGAATGCCATTTGCCGATGAGAGAGTTTTATTTAAAAAGATGGAAGCTATTGAAGCATTTATATTTACCTACCAAGTTAAAAAAGTGAGTGCTATCACTATGAGCAGAGAAGAAACTATCTCCCACCCACTCTCACTAGTTGAGATGATTCCTTTTGATATTTGGGCTATTGGAGATTAGAAAAAAGATTATTTACACTATAATACATAAATCAATATAATTAGTTATTTAGGAATAAAAAACTCATGAAGACGATTATATCTATCATACTACTACTCGTTATTGCTTTAAGTGCTAACACAAGCTCAAAAGATATATGTTCTAAAACAAATCAAAAATTTAATTTAGATGGCTTTAGTTGTGCTAATGTTGGAGTATTAAAACTTTACTTTCCATCAGACTCTTATGTAATTACAAAAAGATTACACAAGCATATAAAAGTTTTTGCAAAATTTTTAAAAGATAATCTTGAATACTCTGTTGATATATATGGTCATACAGATAATAAAGAAGATTATAAATACAACCTTACTCTTTCACAAAATCGTGCTAAAAGTGTAAAAAAAGCTATTTGTAGTTATGGTATTGACGCTTCTAGACTTTATACACAAGGAAAAAGTTTTACTGAACCTGCTGCTACAAATGAAAATAAAGAAGGGCGTGCATATAATCGCCGTATAGAAGTTATACTTTTAAAATGACAAATAACCTTTGTGGTATAGATGAAGCTGGTCGTGGGCCAATTGCTGGGGATTTAGTTATAGTTGGGTGTATCTTACATAATCATATAGCTGCTTTAGATGATTCTAAAAAGCTTACAGCTAAAAAAAGAGAACTTTTATATGAAAATATTATACAAAATTCTAGCTACCATATTTGCAAATACTCTCCCAAGCAAATTGATGAAAATGGTATATCGTGGTGTTTAGCATCTGGGCTTAGAGAGATTATGGGTTCTTTAGAATGTGATGATTATTTATTTGATGGAAACACTACTTTTGGAGTTGATGGTTTAAAAACTATGATTAAGGCTGATGGTAAAATTGCAGAGGTGAGTGCTGCTTCAATAATTGCAAAAGTTACACACGATAGAGATATTTTAAAAGAAGCATTAAAGTACCCACAATATCAATTTGAAAAACATAAAGGCTATGGGACTGCTTTACATATAGAGATGATTAAAAAACATGGGTATTGTGAGATTCATAGATTAAGCTATAAGCTTAAAGCATTAGAAAAAACATTATTTTAAAGCAATAAAATTATATTATACTTTTGTCAAAAATGGCAAAAATAAATGAAAACTTCGGTTAAAAGTGTTGATATCTTATATAAGACAAGTGGTTTAATAGAGAAAAACTCTATTGAAATTTCTAAAACTATGTATATCTTACTTTTTGACCTTCACCCTGAGTTTAAAGTGCTTTTTAAAAATGCTCCATCAGATCAACATAAACTATTGGCTGAGACCATGTCTTCTTACGCTGTTAATATTAAAAATATACATATTTTAAAACCTGCCCTTGAAAAAATTGCTAAAACTCATGTAAACAATGGTGTTAAACCTTATCAATATAAAATAATTTCACACATGTTGCTTCTATCATATAAAGTCGTATTAGGTGATGATGCAACTGATGAACTTATTGACGCATGGAAAGAAGCTATAGAATGTGTATCAGATATATTAATAAAACTAGAAAAAGAGCTTTATTTAAAAAATCTCCAATAAAATCACATTTACAAATGTGCCTTTTTCTAAATCACCATCATCTTGTCCTGCAATCATTAAAGCACTATTATCTAACATATTTGTAAGTATTGCGGAACTTCCAACTTTTTTACCTTCAAAATTTACAAAATATTCACCATCTTCAACTACTACATTGCATGCAGTAAACTCTGTAAGTTTACTTCTTTTTATAAAGTTTTCACTCAGTTTTGCTTCTACAGTTTTGTATGCATTTTTTCGACCTAACATTTTTGCTATAAGAGGGAGTACGTATAATATGGATGTTACAGTAGATGAATATGCAAAACCTGGAAGTGCTAAAACAAACTTATCTGATTTTTGAGCAACTAAAATATGTTTACCAGGTTTGATTGCTACCCCTTTGTAAACTATCTCTGCACCAAGACGAGGAACTATATCTTTAACAAAATCATAATCACCTACACTAACTCCACCAGTACTAACTAAGATATCTGCACATGATAAAGCATTCTCAAAAGTATGCATAATAGAGTCTCTATTATCTCCAACAGTTCCTAGTTGAATAACTTCTGCGCCAGCTTGCTCAAAAAGAGCTGCTAATGTATAGTTATTTGAGCTTCTAATTTGTGACGGATTATCACTATTTATACCAAGATCTAAAATTTCATTACCTGTTGAGATAACTGCGATACGAGGTCTAAGGGCAACTTTTATCATCACTTTATTTAAGCCAGCCATCACACCAATTTGAGCAAAACCTATTTCTGTACCTTTTTTTATAAGTACCTCACCAGCTCTATAGCCTTCACCAATTGGGCGAACAGATGAGCCAAGAGAAACCATTTCATCTACTATTATACAACCATCATTTACACTAACGTTTTCTATTTGGATTAAAGTATCTGCACCACATGGCATCATTGAACCTGTAAAAGTTTTAATAGATTCTCCAGTTGACACTGCTCTATTTTCTTCATGTCCTGCTGGATTATCTCCAAGTATTTTTATACTTTTTTCACCTAAGTCAGAATGAATAACCGCATATCCATCCATAGAAGCTGTAGGAAATTGAGGGTCATTAAACTCTGCAACTATATCTTCAAATAAAACTCTTCCGAGTGAGGAACTTAATGCAATATTTTCATATCTGTTAGAGTTTACTTGAAGTAAATCTAACATATTTTGACTTGTTTCATATGATAATAGCTTCATTTTTTATCTCCTAAAATTCCACTTCCTTTTATCGCTGTTGAGCGATCAATGGCATAGATTCTATTTCCATTTCTTAAATCATATTTCCAAATAGGAGCGGATGCTTTAAAATCTTCAACAAACTCATTTATAAACTCTAGAGCTGCTCTTCTTTTTGGTGAAAAAACAGCTGCAATATAAGATGACTCATGAAGCATAACATCTCCGCGTGAATGAGCCATTTTTATGATTGCACTTTTTTTTTCTGCTTTTTTCTGCCAAGCTTTAAACCAAGACTTAAGTATTGGCTCATACAAATCAAAACTTAATCCATCAATTTCATCTTCACTTCTTACAGTTCCAACAAATGGGATAAAAGCTCCATAATTATTTTTCTCTTCTTGCTCGTACCAATCTTTTAAAATATTTGGTACATTTAAAGCTCCATCATATAAATAAAGCACCTATCAACCTCCACAAACTGGTGGAAGCAACGAGACTTTATCCCCATCTTTAAGCTCATGATTACTTGAACATATAAGAGTATCATTTACTGCAACTGCGGAATTTGTTAACCACTCTTGCATCTCTTTATCATCTTGAAGTATTTTAGCTAACTCATTTAAATTTGTTATTTGTAACTCTAAGGGCTCTTTTTGTATTGGTCCTAAAAATTCTATTCTTACCAAAGGACTACTCCTAAAACTATATTTTCTTAGTACGATTATATCAAACTCATCTTTTTTATAAGTTAAGCGATGTATAATTTCATCAATTATTTTAAAGGTGTTTTTTTGGTTTTTGGCAAAATTGAATATTTAAATCTTTTACCATTTCATGTTTTTATGAAACGTTTTACAAAAAGTACACAACAGAGTATGAGCATGCACTATAAAAGAGGTGTGCCAGCAAAAATAAATAAAGAATTTTTATCACGCAGAATTGATGCTGCTTTTATTTCAAGCATTAGTGCAACAAAAAGTAGACATGTAAACTTAGGAATCATTGCAAAAAAAGAAGTTTTTAGTGTTTTGGTTATCCCTTCAGCCAATGATATAAATGATATAGAATCAGCAACTTCAAATGTTTTAGTGAAACTTTTAAATGTTAAAGGTGAAGTTCTTATAGGTGATAAAGCACTTAAATACTATTTATCTAATAAACCTCACGTGGACTTAGCTACTGAGTGGAATAAAAAATATAACTTACCATTTGTATTTGCACTTTTATGTTTTCATAAAGACAAAAAAATATATAAAAATATAGAGAAAAACTTCTTAAAACAAAAAGTTAAGGTTCCACAATATATTTTAAAACGAGCATCTAAAAGAACAGATATCTCAACAAAAGATATACTTCACTATCTAAAATATATATCTTATGAGCTTAATCCAAAAGCCAAAAAAGGGCTTTTGAAATTTTATAAAGAAGTATCAAAAATAGACAAAACTCCTATTTAAGTATACTAACCAACTCTTTTTTATAAGCTTTGATATCAAAATCTTTCATAGTTGATGATCCGCTCTCAATTGCAGCAAGAGCTACAGCACTAGATATCTCAACTATAAGTCTTTTATCAAATGGTTTTGGGATAATATAATCCTTGCCAAATTCAAGTTTTTTCCCATATATTTCATTTAAATACTTTGGAACTTTTTCTCTTGTAAGCATTGCTAAAGCCTGTGAAGCTGCTAGTTTCATTTCATCATTTATCTTTCTTGCTTTAACATCCATAGCTCCTCTAAAGATAAATGGAAAGCCTAAAACATTGTTTACTTGATTGTCAAAATCACTTCTTCCCGTTGCTACAATGGCATCAGGTCTTGCTTTTTTTACATCATCTGGAAAAATCTCTGGAGTTGGATTTGATAAAGTAAATATTATAGGCTCATTAGCCATCAACATAATATCTTCAACACTAAAAGTTCCTGGACGAGAGAGTCCTACAACTACATCAGCACACTGAAATGCTTCAGCATGTGTCATATAGTTTTTTGAACAAAATTCTCTTTTTTGCTCACTTAAATCACTTCTACCTGCATGTATAACACCTATGGAATCAATCATATAAAGTTCATGCACTCCAAGTCTTTTATATAATCTTGCACAAGATATTGCAGCTCCACCAGCTCCAACAACTACAACTTTTAAATCTTCAAATTTTCTATGTGTAATTTTACAAGCGTTAATAATTCCAGCACTAGAAATTACTGCTGTTCCATGCTGATCATCATGCATAACAGGAATATCCAACTCCTCAACAAGTCGTCTCTCAATTTCAAAACACTCAGGAGCTTTAATATCTTCTAAGTTTATTCCACCAAAAGTTGGAGCTATAGCAGTTACAACACTACAAAACCTATCTACACTCTCAGTATCCACTTCTATATCAAAACTATCAAGACCTGAAAAGCTTTTAAAGAGAACACTTTTACCTTCCATAACAGGTTTTGAAGCCAATGCTCCAATATTTCCTAAGCCAAGAACTGCTGTACCATTTGAAATAACCGCAACTAAGTGACCTTTTGATGTATATTTATAAGCATCTTGTGGATTTTTCTCGATAGCTAAACATGGTGCAGCAACACCTGGAGTGTATGCAAGTGAGAGATCTTTTTGAGTTAAAATAGGTTTTGTAGTTTCAACTGAAATTTTTCCTGGGGTTGGAAACTGATGATAATCAAAAGCCTCTTTATCTGTAGAAGTTATTTTAGACATAATTAAATCCTAATAATATTTTGTTTATAAGTATAACGGATTTTAATTGATAAAATTGAATATTGATTTATTATTGTTAGTTTTAAAAGTTATGATACAAATGAGAGAACTCAAATAATAACATTTATCAAGTTTCTTAAAGTGACATCAACTGAAAAAATTTCTAAAGTGTGTAATAGATTCAGTAAAAATTGAAAACTATTTAAAATATCATCTTCACTTATTGCTAACTATTAATTAAATTAAACTTATTTATCATGGCTTTACCAAAGAACATTCCCACCCATCATACTCTCCATTACACCCATGTGAGTAATCTATAATCTTCATTGTTAGCTCATCTATAGCATAATAAAAAACGGAGTCTATTCTATAAAATTTAAGACCATATTTTACAATTGATTTTTCACTCATCTCTATCTCTTTTTGAACCTTAAACCCATCAGACTCTATGAGTGTTTTAAATTTATCTTTATCTTCTATTGTTTGAAAGTATATTTTATGTTCAATTGCACGAGGGGTTGTAAGAGTGTCCCCTTTCTCTTTTAGGTTATCACAAGCATGATGATTTATTA
>JAKISR010000063.1 GCA_021648465.1 Sulfurimonas sp.
CTGGATCTGTCATAATTGTTGCAGGATTAGAGTTAATAAGAACTACACGGTAGCCTAGCTCTTTTAAAGTTTTAACAGCTTGAGTCCCAGAGTAGTCAAACTCACATGCTTGACCAATGACAATAGGGCCTGAGCCAATAAGAAGAATGGTGTTTATATCGGTGCGTTTTGGCATTCTTTACCTCTAATAATTGTTCATAAAAAATTTTATTTATTATAGATAAAAAGCACTTAAAATTTGATGAGCTTAAGAGGGATTATTTTATTTTTCTAATCATATGAAAATAGTTTGGATTATTAGCTTTATAGTATGGCTCAACTACGGCGTTTTGGTATCCTTGTGATTTTGTAACAGATATAACAACGCCTACTTTTAATCCTTTAAAAAAAATTTCATCAAGTGAAGAAGTTGTAACTTCATCTCCAACTTTTATATTAAACCAAGCAGGGATAAATTTTACAATTAAGTTTTTTGCACTATTACCATGAGCAATTCCAGGTGCGTTTTCATCTCCAACATAAACAGCGTATGAACTTTTAATATCTCTATTTAAAAGTCCAAGTGCTTTACCATTTTGAGAGATTACTATGCCTGCTACCAATTCTTTATATATTAGTCCATATACTTTAGAAGAGTTGTAATCATCAATTTCTAGCCAAATTCTATTTTGATCTGCAAATTTTTGATAAGAGATAGATCTTACTAATTGGACTTGTGGATCTACTTTTAGTGTAGAATTATTTTCCATGAAAAAATCATTAACTTCAGAAGCCAATTGTTTGATTACTAAGTGATTATTTTCATATTTTTGAAGTTTTTCTTCAAGTTCTGTTATTTTGTTTGCTTGAAAAAAATGTTTATTAATTGTGTTTTCTACAAATTCTGTAGTATTATGATAGTAAATTTTAATATTGTTTAATGATGAAATAAATGGTGATTGAATTGTATTAGTATAATAAAGAGCACCCATTAAGAGTGCTATAAAAATAAAAAAAAAGCTAAATAACCCTTTATTCATTGTCAAAAAGTTCTTGTAGTAAATCTATCTCTTCAAGAGCACGTCCAGTTCCACGAGCTACTGCCAAAAGAGGTTCATCAGCTACATAAACAGGAATTTTTACAATATCAGATAAATACTTATCTAGTTGACGAATAAGAGCTCCACCACCAGTTAAGATAATGCCATGGTTAACTATATCACCAGCTAAGTCAGGAGGCATCTGTTCAAGTACATCACGAAGAGCTTCTCCAATCTCTTTAAGAGGACCTTTCATAGCTTCTCTAGCATCTTCACTTGTTAACTCTACTGAGCTTAAAAGTCCCTCAACTTGATCTCGTCCTGTTATAACCATTGTTAGTTCTTCTTTTAATGTAACTGCAGTTCCAATTGTGATTTTAATCTCTTCAGCAGCTCTTTCTCCAATAAGTAAGTTATATTTTTTTCTAACATAATTTACAATTGACTGATCTATTTTATCACCAGCTGTACGAATTGACTTTGAAAGAACAAGTCCACCTAATGAAACTACTCCAATTTCAGTAGTACCACCACCAATATCAACAACTAAATTTCCTTGAGGCTCTCGTATCTCAACTCCAGCACCAATAGCAGCAGCCATAGGTTCTTCAATAAGAAAAACTTCTCTTGCCCCTGCACTTAATGCAGATTCGCGAACAGCTTTACGCTCAACTTGAGTAAGACCATAAGGTACACAGATAATAATTCTAGGACTAATTAAAGAGCTTCTTCCATGAGCTTTTTCAATAAATTTTCTAATCATTTTTTCAGTCATATCAAAATCAGCAATAACACCATCACGCATTGGACGAATAGCTTTTATATTTCCAGGAGTTTTACCAACCATATCTTTTGCTTCTTGACCAACTGCTAAAACTCTTTGTTGTCCATATTTTTCAGTTTTTACAGCAACAACAGAAGGCTCATTTATTATGATACCTCTACCTTTTGCTATTACGATTGTATTTGCTGTGCCTAAATCTATTGATAAATCGTTTGAAAAAAGACCTATTATTTTATTAAATATCATTTATATACCTTATGCTGTTTTTTTATTTTGTTTTTTTATATAAACTGGAGATTCCCCATCATCGATAACTGCTTTAGTAATTAAAACTTCATAACCACTGTATTCTGGAAGTTCATACATAACATCTATCATGTTTTCTTCTAAAATTGCACGAAGCCCACGAGCACCTGTTTTTCTTTTAATTGATTTTTTTGCAATAGATCTTAATGATTCATCTTCAAAATTTAATTCTACATTATCAATTGAAAAAAGTTTTTTATATTGTTTAATTAAAGAGTTTTTTGGTTCAGTTAAAATACGAACCATATCATTTTCTGTAATCTCATTTAAAGAAGCTATAATTGGCAATCTACCAACAAGCTCTGGTATGAGACCATAATTTATTAAATCATCAGGTTCAACCATATCATAAGTTGTTTTCTGTTCCTCTTTACTTTTTTTATCTTGATTAAAACCTAAAATATTTTCACCCTGTTTCTTTTTTAAAATTTCATCAAGGCCATCAAAAGCACCACCACAAATAAATAAAATTCCAGTTGTATCAATAGCAGTGAACTCTTGGTTTGGGTGTTTTCTTCCACCTTTTGGTGGAATGTTTACCATGGCACCTTCTATTATTTTTAATAAAGCTTGTTGCACACCTTCACCTGATACATCACGAGTAATTGAACGATTTTCACTCATACGAGATATTTTATCAACTTCATCAATAAAAACTATCCCTTGTTGAGCTTTTTCAACATCTCCGTCTGCTGCTTGGATAAGTTTAGTTAAAATATTTTCAACATCTTCTCCAACATAACCAGCTTCAGTTAAACTAGTTGCATCTGCTATGGCAATTGGAACATTTAAAATTCTTGCAATAGTTTGAGCCATAAGAGTTTTACCACTTCCTGTTGGACCAATGAGCAATACATTTGATTTTGCAATCTCTGTATCATCGTCGCTAACTATATCAGTTTTAAATATTCTTTTGTAATGGTTGTAAACAGCAACACTTAAAAGTTTTCTAGCTCTTTCTTGACCAATAATATATTCGCTTAAAAAATTATCTAATTCTTTTGGTATCATCAATTTAGTTGTATTTTTAACTAATTTTTTCTTTTGAGACTCAAGTAAATCATGATCATCACCAAACATAATTTTATATGCAGAGACAACACAATTTTTACAGATATAAACACCATTTCCAGCTATTAGTGGGTTGTTTTCACTTTCTTTAGAATCACAAAAACTACAGGTTCTATGAATCATATATTTTTCCTTCTACTAATTACTATAATTTTAATACCTAGTTCTTTTTGAGAAAAAGTCCAAAGTATTTGTGCTTTTTTAGTCATTTATTTTCTTTCTTTCATATGGAATTCCACGTTTTGTTTTAAGAATAAAGTTACAAAGATTATGTACATGATGATTGCTTGTATTTTCAACAAGTTCAGATGCTGTATCTTTTAATGGCTTACCAGTTTCAAAAAGTTCTTTGTAAGCTAATTTTATATCATTTATTTCATCTCTTGGTATACTTCTTCTAAGACCAGTTAAATTAAGACCTCTTAGGGTTGCACGATTTCCTTCAGCCATACAGTATGGTGGAACATCTTGAGCTAAAGCAGAAGCACCAGCAATCATGGCATAATCACCAATATGTACAAATTGATGAACAGGTGTCATACCTCCAATAACTGAATAATCCCCCATTTCAACATGACCTGCTAGAGTAGCTGCATTTGCAAGAATACAATGGTTTCCAATTATTACATCATGACCAACATGAACATAACCCATAAAAAGATTGTGTGAACCAATGATAGTTTTACCACCACCACCTTTTGTCCCAGGATTAAAAAGTGTGAACTCTCTTATTTTATTGTTATCACCAATGATAAGCTCAACATCCTCTCCAGCAAATTTTAAATCTTGAGGAATTGAACCAATAACAGCATGAGAAAATATATGATTATTTTTCCCTATAGTTGTTTTTCCATAAATCGATGTACTTTGATCAATTTTAGTTTCATCGCCTATAGTAGATTGAGAAGAGATAAGACAAAATGGTCCAATTTCAACATTTTCACCAATAATGGCACCATCTTCAATGATTGCTAGGGGAGAAATTTTATGACTCGGCATTTAGTGACTCCCTGCATTGACTTTTAGCTCTTATATTCATTATTTATCAACAATCATTGCTTTTAATTCAGCTTGTGAAACTAAAACATCACCAACATAAGCTTTGCCATCAAGCATCCAAATAGAGCCTTTGTTTTTAATAACATTAATACGGTATTCTAGTTTATCTCCTGGTTTAACAGGAGCACGAAATTTTGCTTTATCAATGCTCATAAAATATACAACTTTTTTGGCTATTTCTTCTTCTGTTATATCTCCCATGCTTTTAAATGCAAGGATTCCACCAGCTTGTGCCATCCCTTCTAAAATCATAACACCAGGGTATATTGGATGTCCTGGGAAGTGACCTTGAAAAACATTGTCTCCTATCGTTACATTTTTAAAACCAACAATAGACTCTTTAGCTACAAGGTCTGTAACACGATCAAGAAGTAAAAAAGGGTAACGGTGAGGTATAATTTTTTGTATTTCAGTAACATCCATTGTCATTGCTGATAGCCTTTATAATAATTTGGAATATTCTATCTAAAAAAAGATTATAAAATGATTAGGTTTTCTCTTACATCTTCATAAAATATTGTATCTAGTTCTATAGTTAATTTAACATCTAAAATTGTATTAATGATTATAATTGGGCTTAAATCATATTCAGTATTTGTAATATTTTTTCTAAAAACAAGCTCTTTTTCAATAGTAAGTGGATTAAAAATTAATTCATTAATAGTTTTGTATTTTGTTTTACATGTAGAGTTAAAAAATGCTAATGTTACAAATTTAATCTCTTCACGGTTAAAATAGTGAATATTTTTAAATTCAAAATCTATGCGTCCTTGAGTTTTTTTTCTAGGTAAAATGGAATAATACAAGGCATAAGCAGGAATAATTTCTTTTTTACCTTTAATAAGTTTAAAATTAAATTGACGGTAGTTTAAAAATTTTTGTTTTATGATTTTATATTTTATATCTTTATCTTCAAGTTTATTTCTATATCTATACATATTTAGTCGCTCCTCTATGGAGGCAGGTAGAGTTTGATTTGAAATAGGGGAGAACATCTCATCCATTAGACGATCTTGCTGTTTTCTTTGAAGGGTGAGTCCATAAATGCATCCACAATAATCTTGACGATATAATTGTTCCTCCTTTGTAACACGACTTTGATCTTGCGAACCACCGCCTGCACGATAATTAAGTGCAATAAATTCAACACCATACTTTTTATAAAAAATATCACCACTTCTTTTTAGTTGCTCTTGAGATTTTAATGGGCTTACAAGCAAAGTTGTTGTGATTTTATTTTCACCAAGTTCTAATGCTTTTTTTGCACTAACTTCAAATCGTTTATTAAAACAAACTTCACATCTATTACCTTTTTCAGGTTCGTTTTCTAAACCACTAACAGCCTGCATCCAAGCTTCAAAATCATAATCACCTTCAAGTAGCTCAATGCCAAGTTTTTTACATGAGCGTTTTACATCTAAGAGTCGTAGTTGATATTCTGAGTGAGGATGTATATTTGGGTCATAAAAGAAGCCTATTAGCTTCTCTTTAGGAAATTCTTGTTGCAGTTTTTCTAAAAAAAAGTGAGAATCAACACTACAACATATATGGACTAAAATTATAAAAACCTATTTTGTTTCTAAAACTTCAATAGAGTTAATAGCATCTTCACCTAAAATACTATCAAGAGTTGTAAAACTTTCTGTGTCATCTTCTTTAATGGCACCAAAAACAGTATGAACACCATCTAAGTGAGGTGTTGGAACAAAAGTGATGAAAAATTGACTTCCACCAGTATTTGCTCCAGCGTGAGCCATAGAGATAGTTCCTCTAGTATGATTAGAAGTGTTAGTTGCAGTTTCACAAGCGATAGACCAATCAGGACCACCAGTACCTGTACCATTAGGACAACCACCTTGTGCCATAAAACCTGGGATTACACGATGAAATTTAAGATCGTTATAAAAACCTGTATTTGCTAAATGTGCAAAATTTGCTACTGTATTTGGAGCTTCTTCTGGAAATAGTTTTAGCCATATATCACCTTTTGAAGTTGATATTTTTGCCCATTGAAGCTTACTTAATTCATCAGTGCTTAAATCATAGTTCTTTAATTTTGACATTATTCTTCCTTAGTTTAATATAAATATTTTTTTAGAATTATAGTTAAAGTTTTTAAATTTCTTCTTATAAGAATATTTTAATGCTATAATTCATCACTTAAAAATAAAGAGAAATAATGAAATTATGCGTTGCTTTAGACTTACCAATAAAAGAAGAAAATCTAAATCTTATTCATAAAATCAAAGGTTATGATGTTTGGCTAAAAGTTGGGCTTCGTACATATATTCGCGATGGGGAAGATTTTTTAAAAGATATTAAAAAAATAAACCCTGATTTTAAAATATTTTTAGATCTTAAGCTTTATGATATTCCAAATACTATGGCAGATGCTGCTGAGTCTATAATGGGGTTAGGTGTTGATATGTTTAATCTCCATGCTTCAGCTGGGAAAAAAGCAATGATTACAGTAATGGATAGACTTCAAAAGTATGAAAATCGCCCAATAGTTCTTGCTGTAACTGCATTAACCTCTTTTAGTGAAGATGAGTTTAAAGATGTATATGAAAAAGATATATTAACTAAAGCTGAGCAATTTGCGAAAGATGCAATGGATAGCGGTTTAGATGGTGTGGTGTGTTCAGCTTTTGAGAGTGAGTCTATAAAAGGTATAACTTCAAATGAGTTTATGACTTTAACTCCTGGAATTCGACCATTTGGCGAAGATTCAGGAGATCAGCAAAGAGTAGCAGATATTGCATTTGCCAAGAGAGCATTAGTTGATTTTATAGTAGTTGGTCGCCCAATTTATCAATCAGACAATCCTGCTCAAGTAGTTGAAAAAATATTAGAAAAAATTTCTAAATAATTAGAGGTGCCCTAAAGTTATTGCTCCACTTTTATTTTTTTCAATAGGTTAGTAAACCTTTTAGCGTAACGAGCTTTTTTTACAAGCTTACTGTCCTTATTAATCTTAAATACACCATAAGAGTTGATAAATATATCAACTTCTAAATCTTCTCTCATTTGCAAGCTTAGTATTTTAAAACTCAAATTATCTAAAACTAATGGAGATTTATCCCTATCTTGAAAATAACTAAGAACCATGTGATGACCGCCAGAATATTTATCTTTAACACTAGTTAAAAATAGTTTTTCTTCTTCAAATCCTAATTTTATTAGTGTAAAATATTTAATTATTGCATAATCTTCACAGTCTCCATATCCAGTAATTAAAAATTCTTTTGGAGTTGCCCAATGCTCCTCTTTGTTTTTAATTACTGCATCATATTGTGGCAAAAGTTTATTTAGATAAAGGTTTACTTGTATTAATTGTTTATCCTTAGGATGTTTTTTAAAAGTATTAATCTGTTTTACATAATCAAGAACTCTGTTTTTAGCTATTTTTCCTGAATTTTTACTTATTTGTTGTAGTTCTTTGTCTGTAAAATTAGGATAATTTTGTGCAAACAATATTGTTGAGCATAAAATTAAAAAAAGTATTTTGATAGTCGCTCCTATTATTTCAGTATTTCTATTATAGGGCACCTCTAAAAACCCTAACTTTCTCAACACTATAGCAGATATATATCAATGTAAGGCAAAACTATGAAGGAGCTACTAGTAGCTTCAAGTAGTTTTAACGAAGCAGTGGTATATCTGCTATAGTGCCTACAGGGAGCCAAAAAGAGAAGTAATCTTGCACATAATTTTTTATTGCCGTAGCTATGGCTATGATTCAAAAAAAGTTAAACACAATCTTACCCCTTTTTTTTAGTTCTGAGGAAGTTAGGGTTTTTAGAGGTGCCTTGTAGTAAAATATTAATAATAATCTTGCATATATTTTAAGCTACATATTATTTATATATGACTATAATCTCGTTCTTTAAATGGACAAGTGGGTGAGCTGGCTGAAACCACATCCCTGCTAAGGATGCGTAGGAGTAATCCTACCGAGAGTTCGAATCTCTCCTTGTCCACCATTATAATAACAATCAATTCCTATTTAAACATTGTACTCAAGTACAATTTTAAGAGATTTCATTCAATTGTCAAAAACTTATGAATTTTTACCTTGAATATCTAAAAAATATAGGATAAAGTAGCAGTTGCTTATGAAATTAAATCTTTAGAAGAATTGTCTTTATTTTTAGAGACATTTATAATAATAAGATTATTTTAGGATATAATCAAATGTTTACTAAATATTTTCCTTAAAGGTATTGGATATAAAATTATGTTTGTCAAAGATATGAAGTCATTAATTAAATATGCTATAGAGCTAGACATTTCGGAGTTAGAGTGTAAATTGGGATATAAAGGTGATGCCGTTTTAAGGTTAAGCTCAAGCAATAAAGACACAATCAAAAAAATTGAGTCATTTTGTAAAAATATAGATATTGAATATAATATACTTTATAATAATAGAAAGATATCCTCAGATATTTTCTGTATTTTTAATACAGATATTTATAAATTAAAGTGATAAATATTGAAAAAAGTGTATGAATTTAAGTTACCACTCCGCTACGGTGTACTTGCATAACTTTACACAGTCGATGCACTGCGTAAAATTGACTATACTCTTTAATGAAGGAGTATTTTAATTTGTGTGGCTTGCAAAGTACACCGCGGCCTTTTTTAGGATGTCCCTCTCTTCTGTAACTCTCTTTAGCTCCTTTTGAAGCTTTTTAATCTCTGCTTGAGATGCATCTAGTATTTGATGTTTTTGGATTGCTTGGGGAGACTCTAAGCTTTTCATCCAATTTCTAAGTGAATCGGGATGAATGCCTAATCTTTTTGCTGTATCATTGATGCTGTAAGCATTTTTAGTAACTTGCTTTACTGCCTCTATTGTGAACTCTTCGTTGTATATTTTTCTTGCCATTTTTCAACCCTATTAAATCTCATAATGTTTTAACATTATTCTATCTAAATTACTGAATTAAAGTTTGTCTAGTTTATAGGGGACATTCAAAAATGATACTTATGGTCATAAATGTGGTGATATTGTTTTAAAAGAAGTTGCACAACGATTTTCAAAGTGTATTCGTGAAGTAGATAGTGTTATTAGATTTGGAGGAGATGAGTTTATAATTATACTACCTAATATTGATGATGTAAATGATATTCATTTTATAGCACAAAAAATTATAAATGAAGCAACAGCTTCCTTTAAATTTAAGGATAAAATATGTAATTCTCTATCTGTAAGTATAGGCATTAGTTTTTATCCACAAAATGCAGACTGTGTAGATAGTAAGATTAAATATGCTGATGAGGTGATGTATAAAGTGAAAAAAAGTGGTAAAAATAATTATATGCTCACGGCTGATTCATACTAATAGGTAACATAATCTCTTAATATCCCCACCAATCATACGGATAGCTTGAGGAAAATTGATATATTTTTCTCTTCTGAGAATATTTATAGAGATATTTCTAGTAATTGAA
>JAKISR010000064.1 GCA_021648465.1 Sulfurimonas sp.
ACCAAGAAAATCTCTCAATTGGAGAACTCCAAATGAAGTTTTTTATGGATTAGAAGCAGCAGCTTAAGGAAAAAATGATATGATTTTTTAACTTGAAAGTTGCACTTCAGATTTAAATGTTGGATTTTATACTTATTATTAGTATTTAAATTGTAAAAAGATGAAATTACAAATATTTTATATATCTTTTTGTTATAATTGGTATTTTAAAAAACTGTTATGAACTACAAAGAATAGCTTCAATATCTGTTGTAATATTTATATTTAAATTATCCACTTTACCGCTTGCATTAAAAATACCATTTTTAAAGCTATACTTAAGAGGTGTTGTTGTCTTTTTATTATTAATTTTTATGTCTACTGTTATATATCCTGTTCTTGGTTTTTTCTTAACTCTAGGGTCTGCTTTAATATCTGTAATCTTTATCTCTATTTTTTTATTGTCCTCAGTGGTAAAGCTTAAATAAGAACCAACTAAGATAGAACGAAAACTTTCTCCTTTTTCTATAATAGAAATATATTTTACTTTACTTTTTACTTCAATATTGTCAATCTCTACTTTAAAATCACCTTTTTGTGAAAGCAAACAGTTTCCTTTTGAACTAGCATTTACATAAGTGAGCATAGAGACCAATATAAATACTACTAAAATAATTTTTTTCATGATTTTCCTTCGTAAATTTTTTAATGGGAGTCTTGTGAAAAAAGTATAACTAAGATAAGTTACAATTTTTTAAACAAAATTATGTTCTTAGTATTATGTTTAATTATCTCTAAATTAAATTCACTAGCAATATGCTCAAATGTTGTTATATTGAAAAAACCTATATGTGTTATATCTCTAATATACCACCACTTTAAAAACTCATCATTATCATTCGGATGAAATGCACTCATTAAAAGTAAGTAAGCATCTTTTTTTAAATGTATTAATAACTCTTTTAAAATCTCTAGTGGATTTTGTAAATGTTCAAACACTTCTGTTGAGAGAATTAAATCATATTGTTTATCTATATAAATTTTCTTTGGAAAATAAAATAAATCATATCTGTCACACTTTACTTCACGATGTTCTAAAAGAATAGGTAAAACTTCACCTTCTCCACATCCGAAATCAAGTACAGTTTTTATCTCTTTGATATATGGTTCTATAAATTCATCAATCAAATTATTAAACATTTCTACATAACCTAAGGATTCAAGGTCATTATGATGTTTGTCATAATGTTTTTTTTCACAAACATTATTAATATAAAATTTTTTATCCAAAAATATATATTGACATACTAAACATTTATGATAGATTTTTTTTGTTTTACCATCTACAATACTGTTTGTATTACTACTACATAGTTTACATCTTTTCATTGAGAGAATCATAGCATTTTTATATCTTAGATATACTTCATACATGAATCCTGTATTATTTTTTATTACTTTTTTTTCTGTTTTTATATTATTAAATTTTTATATATCTAAACGGCTTATAAAAAAATTAGATATAAGTGATAAAGCTAAAAACTACTTAAATATTTTTCTAATTATTAATCTTCTTGGCATAGTAGGATATATATTAGCTAGATACTATATAGATACTTCAGGTTGGCTCTATTTTATTTTATCACTTCCAATAGGGATAGTTTTCTTACTATTTTGCACCACTCTCTTTTATGATTTATTTAGAATTTTTATCCAATACTCACCTATTTCTGATTCAAGAAGAAAATTTTTTAAAAAGTCACTAGATGTGTTTTCACTAGTAACGGCATCAGGACTAGGTATTAGATCACTATATGAAGCAAAAAATGTAAAACTTGAAGAGGTTCATATAAAAATTAAAAAATTAAAAAAAGCGTATACAATAGTTCAGCTTAGTGACTTACATATTAGTCCCTTAATTGATAAAGCTTATATGAATAATGTTGTAAATATAGTTAATAATATAAATGCTGATATAGTTGTTATTACAGGTGATTTAATAGATACAGCTGATGCAGAAGATACTTTATATGAACTTACTAAATTAAAATCTAAATATGGAACTTATTTTATAGTTGGAAATCATGAATATTTTCATAATATAGAAAAAAGTATTAATTTAATTAAATCTTTAGGAATAAAAGTTCTTGAAAATGAAAATATTTATATTGGTGAAGATAATAATGGATTTAACCTTGCTGGAGTTTATGATTTATTTGGTTATAGAGTAAAAAAATATATACCAAATTTAAACAAAGCTCTTTTAAATAGAAAAGACTCTCCTACTATCCTACTTGCTCACCAACCAAAATTTATAAGTGAGGTTAAAGATGGAGTTGATTTAATGCTAAGTGGGCATACTCATGGGGGACAAATATACCCTTTTAAATTTTTAGTAAAACTCCAACAGCCTTATGTAAGCGGTCTTCATAAACACAATGAGAACTTACAAATATATGTAAATAGAGGTACAGGTTTTTGGGGACCACCAATGAGACTAGGTGTTTCTAGTGAAATCACTAAGATATTTATAGAACCTTAATCTATAATTTATCTGGTGTTAAACCAATTTTCTCAAGATAGTGTTTAAGTTTTATAACAGAATCCTTGCTTAAATCATTATTATGGGATAGAGCTAAAGTAAACTCCTCTTTATTAAAGACTATTTTTGCTTTATTATGTCTAGTTATATCTATTGACACTCCATAATGTTCCAACGCACTTAATAATCTCTTCACGTCTATATTTCCTGATATTGGATGTTGGAATAATTTCTGTATCTTCATTTTAGACTTATGGCTCATATCGACTCCCTATATATACTTATACCTTATAGTATAACATACTCTTTATATATCTAATTAAAGTTACGATAGAATAACATAAACACAAAGGCTTTGTTTGAAAATAATATTATTTTTCATATTGTTTACATCATCACTTTTTGGCTCTTTAGAAAAAATTTCTATTCAACTAGAGTGGAAACATCAATTTCAATTTGCTGGATATTATGTTGCTAAAGAAAAAGGTTATTATAGAGATATTGGTCTTGATGTAGAGATAAAAGAGTTTACAAGCAACATCAATATTATAGATGATATTTTAAATCAGAAATCTACCTTTGGTGTATTGTCTTCTTCTACAATTTTAAGCAAACTTCAAGGTAAACCTTTAGTATTAGTTGCTTCATATTTTAAGCAAAATGCTTTAGTTTTAGCAACAATACCATCTATTAAAAATATATCAAACTTAAAAAATAAAAAGATTATGCTAAATTCAAAACATATAGAAACTACTAGTATTGGAGCTATGCTTAAAAAAAATAATTTAAATAAATCTGATTATATTAATATAAAACATGATTATAACCTTGATAAGTTTATTAATGGAGAAGTTGATGCTATATCTATATTTATTTCAAATCAACCATATTTACTAGATAAGCTAAATATAAAATATAATATTTTAAACCCATCTACTGAAGGGATTTACTCTTTTGATGGAGAATTATTTACTAGCAAAAAAATTGCGAACAATTCCATACACATGGTTGATGCATTTGCTAAAGCTACAAATAAAGGGTGGGAATATGCATTAAAACATAAAGAAGAGATAGTTGAGCTAATTTATAATAAATATTCAAATAATAAAAGTAAGGGTGCTCTTTTATATGAAGCTAAAAAAATTGAATATCTATTTAATACTGATATATTTAAAATAGGTGCTGTTGTACCTGCTCTTATAAAAATGAATGTACAGATGTATATAAATCTTGGACTCATTGATAAAAATATAGATATTTCTCAATCTTTATCTGAGTATTTTTTAGAAGATATTAAAAAAAAGAAAAATATTAATTTTCAATATATTCCTAATTTTAATGCTAAAGAGCAAAAATATCTTAAAAACAAAAAACAAATTACTGCTTGTATAAATCCCGATTGGATGCCATTTGAGAGTTTTTATAAAAATGAGCATATTGGAATTACAAATGACTACTTTAAATTATTTCAAAAAAAGATGAATATTCCAATTAAAGTAATAAAAACAAAAACTTGGGAAGAATCTATAAAACTAATAAAAAATAGAGAATGCGATATTGTCTCTATAATTAAAGAGACAAAAAAAAGAAAGAAATATTTAAATTTTAGTACAACATATTTAACTTCCCCTTTAGTAATTGTTACAAAATCTAATATTGCTCATATTTCAAAGATTAATGATATAAAAACAAAATTAATCGCTATTAAAAAAGGATATGTATTTAATGATATTAAAAAAATATATCCTAAACTAAAAATTATAAATGTAAAAAACACAAAAGATGGATTACAAAAAGTAAAAAACAATGAAGTTTTTGCATATATAGGAACTTTAACAAGTATCAGTTATTTATTTCAAAAAGAGTTTGTAGGTGATTTAAAAATATCTGGAAAATTTGATAAATTATTTGAACTTAAACTTGGTATTAGAAATGATGATCCACAACTTTTAAATATATTTGAAAAAGTTTTAAATAAAATTAGTGAAACTGAAAAACAAAATATTTTAAATAAATGGGTAGCAATAAAATATGAAAACGGCACTGACTATACTTTAATATGGCAAATTTTATTTATATTTATCTTGATTATTTCTGTAACAATATATTGGAATAGACGATTATCACTATTAAATATTGAACTTATAGATGCAAGAAAAAAAGCAGAAGAAGCAACATTAACAAAATCAAACTTTTTAGCAAATATCTCTCATGAAATTAGAACTCCTATGAATTCTATAGTTAATATGGCGTATCTATCAAAAAATAAAGCTGTTGATTCTACACAACTCAAATATCTTGAGGCGATAGAAAAGGCATCAAATAATCTACTTTTAACACTTAACAATATTTTAGATTTTTCTAAAGTTGAGGCGAATAAATTAGAACTAAACAAAGTTAAATTTACTTTATCTAAAGTACTTGATGATGTTAATGATGTTATGAAACCTAAAATATTTGAAAAAGATTTAGATTTTAGTATAATTTACGATGAATCAGTTTTTGTAAATTTTCACGGTGATGATTTTAAATTAACACAAATTCTTATAAATTTAATATCAAATGCTGTAAAATTTACAGATAAAGGTTATATTAACTTGTATATTAACCAAACTTCAGAAAAAAAAATTAGATTTTCAATATGCGATACAGGAATAGGAATCACGAAAAAACAGATAAATAAAATATTTTTACCCTTTACACAAGCTGATTCAAGCATAACAAGAAAATATGGTGGTACTGGATTAGGGTTATCTATTACAAAGGAGCTTGTAGAATTAATGGATGGTAAGATTTGGATTGAAAGTAAAATTAATATTGGAAGTAAATTTATATTTGAAATTGAATTAGAAAAAAAATATACTCTTTCAAAAAAGAAAATAGCTCTTGATTTAAAACAATATAAAAAGATTATATTTCAAAAAAAAGTTTTAGATGATAAAATTAAAGATGAATTATTTTTAAAACTTAAATCTGCTATTATCTCAAGGCGACCATATATATGTAAACCAATTATTGATAAAATTGATGAGTATAGACTAAATAATGAGGATAAAAAACTATTTTTAAAAATAAAAAATTTACTAAATAAATACAAATTTGATGAAGCAAGGGAGTTATTATAATGAAAGATAAACAAACTATATTAATTATAGATGATATTAAAGAAAATATTGATGTGTTAATGCAGTTTTTAAGTATGTATGATCTTATACCTGCACTAAATGGTCAAACAGCTATAGATATCGCCAATGAAGAAGAAAATATTGATTTAATTCTTTTAGACATAATGATGCCAAATCTTGATGGATTTGAAGTTTGTAAGGTTTTAAAAAATATTCCTAAATTAAAATATGTACCAATAATATTTTTAAGTGCAAAAAGTAAACAAGAAGATATACAAAAAGCATTTGAAATTGGTGGTTCTGATTATATTACGAAACCTTTTTATCCAAATGAGCTTTTATCTCGTGTAAATACACATCTTAAATTAAGAGCTTATGAAAAGGATTTAGAATCAAAAATTCAAGAAGAAGTTCAAAAAAATCTTCTTAAAGAACAAATGATATGTCAACAATCAAAACAAGCAGCACTAGGTGAACTTCTTATGCATATCACACACCAGTGGAAACAACCTCTTTCCTCATTATCCTCTATAAATATTCTAAATAAAGCAAAAATTGAAGCTGGGATACCTATTAGCTCTAAAGATAATTTAAAATCTATTAAAAAATCGGAGGATATTATAATGTTTATGTCAGAAACTATAAATACATTTAAAAATTTTTATATCCCTACAAATGGAAATAAAAGTTTTTATATATCTGAATCTGTTGCTGATATTTTGTCAATTATAGAAGCAACATTTTATTTTGATAATATAAAAATATATGTCATTTCTCATGAAATTAAAAAAACTTTTGGCAATATAAATGAATTTTCACAAGTTATCTTTTCTATTTTAAATAATGCTCGAGATATATTTAGAATTAGAGATATAAAAATTGCAGAAATACATATATTGATTGAGACTAACAAAATATCTATTAAAGACAATGCTGGTGGCATAGATGAAGATTTACTTAAAGATATATTTTTACCATCAATTAGTACAAAAGACGGTAGTGGCATTGGTCTTTATCTCTCAAGAAATATTATTAAAAAAAATGGTGGTACTATAACTGCATCAAATAGTAAAGATGGAGCAGTTTTTAATATTGATTTATCAAAAAAAGAGTCTATCTCTTCTTAAAAATCAGAAGTGTTTTATCTTCAGTATCATAAAGTGAAAATACTTGTTTATCAATTAACTTTAATCCTGTTAAATTTTGAAAAACTTTTATTTTATGAAAATATTGAACTATAGTATCTTGATTTTTTATATATTTTGCACTGTTTTTTTCAAATAAAGTAAATTTAGTGTGAAGTTCATTATTTTTAAACTCTGCATCTACCACTAAAAATTCATCATCTGTTTCATTACTCATAGTTCCTTCAGCAACATTACTAAAACCATAAAGAGTATTTATATCAGCTATAAAAACTCCATTATTATTTAATTTATTAGAAATTAAATCTAAAAATTTCAGAAGAGAGGTCTTGTCTAAAAAATTAAGTACATCAAATATTGCTACAATAGCATCATAACTACCATCAACATCAGCTATATCAATACACTGAGCGTCTAATCCTTGAGAGATACACTCATTAACCATAACAGAGCTTAAATCTATTCCTTTACACTTAACTCCATCACTAATCATACGTTGCATAAAGCCACCACGACCGCAACCAACATCTAAGAGTGTTTTTATATTATATTCGTCTAATTCTGAGCGATAAAGATTATAAAGAGCTTCTGTTGCTTCTTCTATCCCTAAAAGATGCTCGGCTTTTGCGTATAAATCTAAATTTGTCATAAATATTTAATTTTTTTGTTCCGCTTTAATAACTTCATTAATTTTCTCATAAATATCTAAAACTTCATCTTTTTTAGCAATATAACTATTTTTATTTGCTATTAAATATGTTGATGATGTCATAATATCTTCAACCACTTCTAAACCATTTTGTTTCATTGTAGCACCAGTTTCAACTACATCAACTATCATATCAGCAAGTCCAATAATAGGAGCAAGCTCAATTGAACCATAAAGTTTTATAATATCAACAGAAACAGCTTTTTCTTCAAAATATCGTTTTGTAATATTTACCATTTTAGAAGCTACTTTAATATCTGGCTTATTTAAATCAAGTTTTTCACCTTTTCTCATTCCGATAGAAACTTTACAAATACCACGCTTTAAGTCTAATAAACGGATAACATCTAAACCCTGTTCTTCTAGAGTATCAAGTCCAACAACACCGATATCTGCTGCTTGATGATAAACATATGTTGCTACATCCTGGTTTCTTACTAGTAAAAAACGAAATTTTGGAGTATCAAGTATAAGTTTTCTATCATTAAACTTAAAACTATCACCAAAAATAGTTTCAAAAATTTCTAAGGTCTCTTTTGCTATACGACCCTTTGGAAGTGCAACTGTTAGCATTTATAACGCCCCTATATATATTAATATTTTTTTTTGCATTTTATCTAAATATTACTCAAAGTTTTATGAGTTTAATGAAAATCTAAACAATAAGAAAAGCTACAATTATTTTTTTAAATTCAACATCTTAGCTATTTGTTCTGCCAAAACTCTTTTTAAAATTTTTCCAGCACTATTTCTTGGTAGTTTATCTACAAAAAAGATTCTTTGTGCTCTACGCCATCTCGAATGATTATGACACCACTTAAGAAGCTCTTTTTCATTAATTTTTTCACTTACTACAACTACAGCAAAAGATATCCCTGTTTTATTCTTAACTGTTAAAGGGAAAACGGCTGACTCTACCACTTTAGGATGTGATTCTAAAACAGATTCTAGCTCTCGAGGATAAATATTTACTCCAGAAAATATCATCATATCATCTTTTCTACCCTCCAAAATTAAATTTCCATCTTCTGTTAATTTTCCTAAATCACCTGAATAATATCCTTCTTTTATAAAAGTTTTTTTTGTTGCTTCTAGGTTGTTTTTATATCCACTTATCATATTTGGAGATTTTATTAATATATTGCCAACCTCTCCTATTTTACAATCATTATAATTATCATCCACTACTCTTATACTAACATCTTTAAGTACTTTACCAACTGTTCCTGGATAAGTTTTAATATCTTTAGGAGTGGCAACAGTTATTTGACCAAATTCATTTGCACCATAAGCAACATAAAGATTTTTTGTAATTACACTCATAATCTCTTTTCTTAATGGTTCCAATACCATAGAACTAGAAACTATAAAAGATTTTAATTTTGGTAACAATACTTTAGATGTATTTTTAAATATATTTTGTGTTGATAACATTATCATCGCTTGATTTGTTGTTAAAAAGAGATGATCTATATTGTTGTTAATACAAAAAAATATGATATTTTTAGGTTTTTTTCTAGGCAAATATATACTCAATCCATTATATAATGCGGCTATTGTTTTTCTTTTTGTTGTTATATAGTGCAAATCTGTATAAGTATAATACTTTTCAGCTTTTTTATAATTAGCAAGTAGGGATTCTATAATAATTTGTTCAGCCAATACAGAACTATTTATAGCAATTATCTTTGGATTTGATGTAGTACCAGAACCATAAAAAATAAGAGCAGGGATCTCTTTAGAATCAAATTTATGTTTTTTTTGCTTCTCTACTTTAAATTATACTACCCCAAGAAAATCAAACAACTTTTTGTAAAGTTTAATTCTCAAAAGAGTAAAATTAAACAATTAAAGTGAGGGTATAAATATGAGTAGGAAAATGGCTAAATTTTCAACACAGTTAAAAACAAGATTGGTATTAGAAGTTTTGAGAGAAGAGAGAACTCTAAACGAGATTGCAAGTGCAAATAATATAAA
>JAKISR010000009.1 GCA_021648465.1 Sulfurimonas sp.
CAAAAACAATGGAGTCAAAAATATGTAACAAATAATTTATAGCCTAATTAGGTGCCTCTGGATTTAAAAAAAGATGTGCTTTTTATAAATTTAGAGATGTGGAAATGTTATGGAATTATTTGGGTTTGAGGTGTATTGGCTGTGTTGTCGTAAACTGTGGTATCATTCCTTTAGAAAGTTCAATTCTCCTCGGGGGTCACCACTTTTTCTTTTATAAAAACAATAAAAATAAACCTTCTTATTAGCTAATACTTGTTAAAATTATAAAAATAATTTTTAGGATTTTTAATGTTAAGATTTGCACCTAGTCCAACTGGTGATATGCACATAGGTAACCTTAGAGTTGCTATATTTAATTATATTATCTCAAAACAAAGAGATGAAGAGTTGATTGTTAGGATAGAAGATACTGATAAAGAGAGAAATATAGCGGGTAAAGATCAAGAGATACTTGATATACTCACTTTATTTAATATTGAGTACTCTCAAGTAGTATATCAAAGTCAAAATATCCGTTTTCACTCAGCAATGGCTCTACAGTTAGTACACGATAAAAAAGCTTTTTCTTGTTTTTGTTCATCTGAGTGGCTTGAGAAAAAAAAAGAAAAGGCTAAAGAGCAAAAAATTGCATATAGATATGATGATGCATGTAGAAATCTTCCCGATGAGTTAGTTATAGATAACAACAACCCTTTTACTATAAGAATTACAAAACCTGATGATATTATAACTATAATAGATTATATAAAAAGTGAAGTTAGTTTTGAGCCAAAAGATGTAGATAGCTTTATAATTCTTAGACAAGATAAAACTCCTACATATAACTTTGCCTGTGCAGTTGATGATATGCTTAGCGATATATCTCTAGTGATTCGCGGTGAAGATCACATGAGTAATGCCCCAAAACAAGACCATATAAGAAATTTACTTAAGTACGGTAAAAAGATTGATTATGCTCACTTACCTATCATTTTAAATGATAGTGGTAAAAAGATGAGTAAAAGAGATGATGCTTCGAGTGTTAAGTGGCTTCTTGAAGAGGGTTACCTCCCTTCTGCTATTTCAAATTATTTAATATTAATAGGAAATAGACCACCAAAAGAGATTTTTGACATGAGTGAAGCTATAAAATGGTTTGACTTAGACAAAATTTCAAAATCCCCTGCTCGCTTTGATATTAATATGTTAAAACATATAAACAAAGAACATCTAAAAAATCTTGAGCCTAAAGAGTTGTCAAGATATGTTGGTTTTGCTGATGCTGAAATAGGCAAATTAGCTCATGTGTATTTAGAAGAAGCTGGTACTACAAAAGAATTAAGAAATAAAATCGAACCTATTTTTGCAAAGAAAAAGATTCCAGAAGAGTTTTTGGAATCTTCTAAAATTATAATACAAACCATAAAAGAAGCACCCTATTTTGAGGAATATGCTGATTTTAAAAAATACATAATGGAAAAATCAGGACTTAAAGGTAAAAATTTCTTTAAACCACTTAGATATTTGCTAACTGGTTCTGAAAATGGTCCAAATATTGCTGAAATATATAAATATCTTAAAAATTATCTAGGAGAGATTATTAAATGAATATAATTAGTGAAATAATTCAAGGAATTGGCTTTCTTGCTCTAGGACTAATTGAGGTTTATGTATGGGTTATAATTATAGCTGCACTATTGAGTTTTGTAAAACCTGATCCATATAATCCAGTAGTTCAATTCTTATATAAAATTACTAACCCTGCATATATACTAATAAGAAGGCACGTTAAAACAAATATTGGTGGCTTAGACTTAGCACCACTGATAGTCATTATAGCTCTGCAAATTCTTATTGTAGTATTAAAGTCTCTCTTGCATAACATGTAGCTATGATAAAATATCTTTTTATATTTTCATTTCTCTTTTCATTAGGGTATGGAAATATAAAACTTAAAGATATAAGCTCAAAACCACCATGTCATGCTAAAGACTTTATGATATGGCAATACTTAAAACAAGATATAACCCCACTAGAAGCTGAAGAGGCATATAGGCAAGTTGATAATAATAAAAGTCATAAACTATTTAATGCTTATGTAAAAAAAACAGATAATAAACAGATAAAATATAAACTGAAGTGCAAAAAAATAGCCCACTTAAATACAATTAAAAATGAAAAATGTTTAGAATTTGCCTTTACTCCTTACAGAGCAACAAAACTTACAAAAATACAAAGAAGTGAGTTAAGCAAGAGAATAAAATCAAAATCAAAAATTGAACTTTTAAATATACTAAATGAAAAACATTCACTAAAAGCTTATAAAAAATATACTCCAAGCACAATCCTTACACTTTTTAACAGCACTGGTTATAAATACCGCAAAAAATACCTAAATATACCTTTAAATAAAGAGTTTTTAAACTCTTTAACAAGATCTTGGAAAATTTCAAAATTTATTCAATTTATTGTTCATGATAATTCGTTTGATAAGCTTCAACTCTCTTTATTAAAAATGGATGGAGAAAATTTAAACTCTAAAAATAATTTTTATCTTGCACTTAATCATTTAAGGCATAAAAACAAAAAACAAGCTGTTGAATTTTTTGAGTTATCTCGTCTAAAAGCAAAACATAAAATTGATGTAGATAAAAATGATTTTTGGATATTTCAAATAACAAAAGATAAAAAATATTTAAAAAAATTACTAAAAAGTAATGATATTAATATATATACTCTATTTGCAAAAGAACAGATGGATGAAAAAGTAGAAAATTACTTTAGTAATCTTGTAACAGAATCTAAAGATTCTAATTTAAGTTTATCAGACCCTTTTCACTGGGATAAAATTAGAAAAAAAATAAAAACTACAAAAAAAGAAGAATTATTTGAACTTGCTCAATTTTACAAAGAAAAAGAGATGCTTCCAGTTCAAGCTTATATAATCCAAAAAGCTTACAAGCATAATAAGCACGGCTATATAATGCCCTATGATAAGTATCTTAAAGGGTTAAGTCTAGATAATAAAGCTCTTTTTTATGCTTTAATGAGACAAGAGAGCTTGATGATTCCAGCTGCACTATCAAAATCATATGCTCTAGGGCTTATGCAAATGATGCCATTTGTAACAGATGATTTAAGTAAGCGAATTGAAAAACCAATCAAAAACTACAATGATATGTTTATACCAAAAAATAATATTAGATACTCAAGAGCACATATTAAATGGATGCGAAAATCTCTTTATCATCCTCTTTTTATCGCTTATGCTTACAACGGTGGTATGGGATTTTTTAAAAGATATCTTCTTAAAAATAAATTTAAAAAAGGAGAATTTGAACCTTTTTTAAGTATGGAAATGATGACGAATAATGAAAGCAGAGAATATGGCAAAAAAGTTTTAGCAAACTATGTAATGTATAAAAAAATTTTAGGAGAAGAAATCTCTATTATTCATCTTTTTGATACACTAATGAAGCCGAAGAAGACTGACCGTTTTCGAGAACAAGGCTAAGATTTTCATCAGCTTTAAATGCTACTAAATAGTATTTATTCCATGCACTTTTAATTGATACTAGTTTAGAAAATCTATTGTTTTGTGGAAGTTTTTTTAGTTTTATAGGTGGTTTTGAGTTAAGTTTAAGTGTTAAATCTGTCTCCACTTTATCTTTAGGATTGTTCATCTCTTTAGAATCTTTAATAAATGTATATACAAAAAAATACTCATCAGTATTAAAAGATTCTGGATAAATCTCATTTAAATATATTGCAGAAAAAACTCCATCAACTTCTCCTGTTTTAGAGGTTATTTTACTATTTTGTAAGCTTGATATACTTAGTTCTTGTTCTTTTGTTAATTTAAATTTATCAAAAGCATTTTTACTAGAACATCCAGCAAAAGATATTAAAAAAATTAAAACTATAAAAAAAGTTTTCATTTGGTATCCTGTAAATAATTAGGGAATTATATCTTATTAAACAAGCTTTTAATGAGTATTTTGTATAATCTCATAAATTTTAATTCAAAGATAAAAAGTGAACAAAAGATTAGCAGTTGCATTTACAGGTCCGTCAAATAGTGGTAAAACTACTCTTATTTTAAAAATAGCTAGAAAGTTCATTCATGAGCATAAAAAAGAGGTTGCTATTATAAAACATGACCCAAAAGATAAAGCTCGTTTTGATGTTGAAGGTAAAGATAGTTATAAATTTTCAGATACTGGTGCAGAGGTAATTATAACCTCTCCTAATCGCACAACATACTTTTCACAAAGACAAAAAGAACTTGATGAGATAATTAGACTTTTTGATAAGTTTGATATTTTACTAGTTGAAGGACTTAAAAATCTTCCATTACCAAGAATATGTGTGTTTAGGGATTCAATTGATAATGATTATTTCCCATATATGAATGCATTAGCAACTGATAATAGTATAGATTTAAATAGTTATGAGATACCTCAAAATATTGATATTTTAGATCTAAACAGTTCTGAAGATATCATATCTTGGATACTTAAAAACGCGAAGGAAGTATAAATTGAAAGATATATTTGATGCAATTCAAAAAACTGCAAAAAGAATTAAAATAGCTATAGATGTTAAAGACATAGGCTATTCACAACAAGAAAATAGTTCAGGTGAAACTCAACTACAACTTGATTTAAAATGTGATTTAATTATTGAGGAGGAGTTATCTAGGGTAGCTTCTGTTCACACAATAGCAAGCGAAGAAAAAGATAAAGAGATATTATTAAATGAAAATGGTACATATTTTATAGCGTATGACCCACTTGATGGCTCATCCCTAGTAGATGTAAATTTGAGTGTTGGTTCTATATTTGGAATTTATGAAAATGCTTTTGGTGCTAAAAACATGGTTGCTGCATGTTATGTTGTTTTTGGTCCTCGTGTTGAGATGGTTTTTGCTCGTCATACTGCAAAGCTTCACTTACTTCAAGCTGGTGAATTTGAGTTTGTTAAAGAGATTCGCTTAAATAAAAAAGGAAATATAAATGCTCCTGGTGGAACTCAACAAAACTGGGAACCGTATCACAAAAAAATGATTGATGGATTTTTTGCTGAAGGGTATCGCCTAAGATACTCTGGTGGAATGGTTCCTGATTTACACCAGATTTTACTTAAAGGTGGTGGTCTTTTTAGTTACCCTAATACTTCAGATAGACCTCAAGGTAAACTCCGCAAGCTTTTTGAAGTATTTCCATTTGCATTTATTTACAAGATGGCTGGTGGTGGGGCTGTTGACGGTAAAAATGACTTAATGGAACTTGACCATAATCACATACATGATACTTCAGCATGTTTTTTTGGTTCAAACTATGAAATAGCAAAAGTAAAAGAAGTTTATGCAAGAAACACTTAATCAACAACTAGATAAGTTTGAACTTCATTTAAATGAGATAATTGTTAAACTTCAAAATTGTCAAATAGATAAAAATATACAAAGCTGTAGCAGTTGTGAACATTATTTCAAATGTGAACTACGAACTGATTATGTAAAATCAGTTTATAACAGTATGTCCAAGGGAGATACTGGTGGATTTGAATTTTAAGCAACTTTAGATAAAATAACACTAAATAATCATCGAGGTAAAAAAATTGAGTAAATATATTACAACACCTATATACTATGTTAATGGCGAAGCTCATATAGGGCATGCTTATACAACTTTTATAGCTGACACTATGACAAGATATGAAAAACTAAAAGGTAATGATACTTACTTTTTAACTGGAACTGATGAGTATGGTCAAAAGATAGAAGAATCTGCACAAAAAGCTGGTAAACCCACTCAAGAGTTTGCAGATGAAATGAGTGCCACATTTAAAACTCTATGGGATAATTTTGACATATGTTATGATAAATTTATTAAAACAACTGATGAAGATCATAAAATAGGTGCACAAAAAGCTTTTGAAGTTATGTATGCAAAAGGCGATATATACAAAGATTTTTATGAAGGTCATTATTGTGTAAGTTGTGAGACTTTTTTTCCTGAAACTCAACTTGTTGATGGTGAATTTTGTCCTGATTGTGGAAGAACTACAAGTGTTGTAAAAGAGGAAAGTTACTTCTTTAAATTATCAAAATATGAAGATAAACTACTAAAACTTTATGAAAACCAACCTGATTTTATTTTACCTCGTTCTCGTGCTAATGAAGTTATAAACTTTGTAAAAGGTGGGCTTCATGATCTCTCTGTTACTCGTACATCATTTACTTGGGGTGTAAAAATACCAGCTTCACTTAACGATGATAAACACGTTATGTATGTATGGCTGGATGCATTACTAAACTACATAACCGCTTTAGGATATGGAAAAGATGATGCAAATATGAAATATTGGCCGGCTTCAACACAATTTGTTGGAAAAGACATATTGAGATTTCATGCTATCTATTGGCCTGCATTTTTAATGAGTCTTGATTTGCCTCTTCCTAAACATATTGCTGCACATGGTTGGTGGACTAGGAACGGTGAAAAGATGTCAAAGTCTAAGGGTAATGTTATAGCTCCTAAAGATGTTGCTGATGTTTATGGTGCTGAAAATCTAAGGTATTTTATGCTTAGAGAAGTTCCTTTCGGTCAAGATGGAGATTTTTCACAACGTGCATTTATAGATAGAATAAACTCGGAACTTAGTAATGACCTTGGTAATTTACTTAACCGTATTATTGGTATGAGTAGTAAATACTCTGATTTTGAAATAGATAGTGTTGATGTAGAGAAATATCACTCTAAAGAACTTGATGCAATGAATGAAACTCTTGCTTCACTTGATGGTTTTATGCAAAAAATGCAAACTCATAGATACCTAGAAGAACTATGGAAACTTTTTGTTATAGGTAATAAAGCTATAGAAGAACATGCTCCATGGGTTAAAATGAAAGAGGATAAAAAAGATGAAGCTCTAGGAACTGTAGCTCTTGTTGCAAACATACTTGCAAAAGCTTCTATTATGCTCTCCCCTATTATGCCTAAGACTACAGCAACTATTGCTGATGCACTTAACTTTAAAATTAATAATGATAGTTATAAAAAACTAATATGCGATAAAAAACTATTAAAATTATTTAATATCAAAAAAGTTCCGCCTCTTTTTCCTCGTGTTGAAGAACCATTAATGCAAGAAGCTCCAAAAGCTATGCCTGATGATAAGCCAAATGATAAAATGAAAGAAGAATTATTACAAAAAGATGATAGTGGTCTTATAGAAATTGGTCAATTTTTTGAAACATCATTAAAAGTTGGTACCATTGTAGAAGCAGAGGAAGTTCCTAAGAGTAAAAAACTTCTAAAAATTCAAGTTGATTTAGGTGAAGAGTCTCCTAGACAAGTTGTAGCTGGGATAAAAGAGTTTTACAGTGCTGAGTCATTACCTGGTACTCAAGTTTGTGTAGTAGCAAACTTAAAACCTGCAAAACTTATGGGTATGATGTCAGAGGGTATGCTTTTGGCTGCTAAGGATGAGGAAGGTTTATGTTTAGTTAGACCAGAAAAACCTAAAAAAGCTGGTACACCCATTGGATGAGGCTTGAAAATTTTCTAGCACTAACCCACTCTACTCTTCTTAACAACCCTTGTATCAATAGTTTTAATGATATAACCTTTCAAGCAAATAAAGTAAAAAGAGGTGATCTCTTTTTCGCTTTTGATAAAGATGAAATTCAACTAGCTCTAAACAATGGTGCTTATGGCATAGTATTTGATACTAAAGTAAAGATATCTGATAATGAAATAGCTTGGATGGAAGTTCAAAATATAGATGATGCATTAAAAAAATTACTCCGTTTTAAGATGATAGAGAGAGATATTATTGCTTATGAATGTAATGAAATAGTATTAAAACTCTCTTTACAAATTTCAACTCCATCAAACTTTCTCTCACTTATCGGAGATATAAAATCTATTTTTAAATCTATTTGGAATATACAAGAAAAAACTACAGTATTGTTCTGCTCTACTTCTCAAAATAAAGACATATTTACATCTGTTAAAAAGCTTCCACAAAGAACTTTAAATAATATACAAATTATGGAACAAACACTATTTGAAACATCATTTATATATGATAATATTTATTATGAAAGAGAGTTAATATCCCCATTTTTTATCCCCTATTTAGAAGAGTTGCTATATTTTTTTAAAATAATAAAAATTGATTATAAACTCAAAAAATTTACCCTTATTGAGCATTTTGAAGCTGTGTTTACAAATAAAAAGTTTGAAATAAATAGTTTTGGAACTAGTGATAAAGTTCTTATTTTTGAATCAAATACTAGCTTAATAGAAAATCAAATTCTTTTTTTACAAAAGCAAGCACCATGGGCAAATACTATCTTTATTCTTCCTCACTTTACTAAATATGAAGCAAATAAAAATATATATAAGTATAAAAATGAAAATGAGATAATAGATATCCTAAAAAATACAATGTTTAATTTTGCACTTATTGTTGGATCTGATAAGTCTATATTAGATAAATTAATTATAAATCAGAAACAATTGGTATTAGATTTTTAGATACAATACAACAATTTAAAACTATTAAGGCAAGACCAAATATGAACCGTAGAGATTTTTTAACAACCGCCACAGCAGCATCTGCAACATTTGCTTTATCAGGATGTAATGATAGCAATCGTCAAGCAATTGATTACTCAAAGCATCCAGAAAAAAAAAGGGATGATAAAAAAAGAATAAACATAAATAGAAATAAAAAAACTATTATAAAACTTGCTACAAGCTGGCCTGCTCACTTCCCTATTATGGGAACAGGTGTTGAAAAATTTGCACAAAGAGTAAAAGATGTAAGTGGTGGTTCATTAGAGATAAAGCTATATCCTAAAAACACTCTCATCCCTGCCCTTGCTGTTTTTGATGCGTGCGCTAGCGGGCAAATAGATGCTTTTCACTCTGGACCTTATTACTGGAAAGGCAAAAACTCTGCTTTTTCACTCTATAGTGGTCTTCCTTTTGGTTTTACTGCTGAAGAAATTAACTCATGGGTACTATTTGGTGGTGGATTAGAGCTTTGGAGAGAGCAGTATGCAAAATACAATCTTCACCCTTTTATGGGAGGAAACACAAATATACAGATGGGTGGATGGTTTGCGAAACCTATAAATTCTCTTGAGGATATGCAAGGTTTAAAAATGAGAATCCCTGGTCTTGGAGGGGAAGTTCTTGCTAAACTTGGTGTAAATCCTGTACTTTTACCCGCTGGAGAAATTTATACATCTTTAGAACGTGGAGTAATTGATGCAACAGAATGGGTTGGACCTGCACTTGATATTAAGATGGGGTTTTATAAAGTTGCACCATACTACTACTCAGGATGGCATGAACCAGGCTCTATACTTGAACTAACTTTTAACAAATATTCTTGGAATAAACTCGCGTTTGAGCATCAGTCAATTATAGAAGTGACTTCAAGTGAGATGAACTCTAATATGACTTATGAGTTTCATGCTGAGAATATTAAAGCACTTCAAAAACTAAAAAAGTTAGACATAAAAATACATCAATTCCCAAAGGATGTGATTGAAGCTGGTAAAAAAGCTTTAAAGATTGTTACAGCTGAATTAAGTCAAAAAAATAGTGATTTTAAAAAGGTTTATGACTCAATTGAAAAACATTTAAAACTCTCAAAAGAGTGGAGTGATGCTAGTTTAAGATATTTTCTTAATGAAAGATAAATAAAATGTTTTTTAAAATTTTTATATTTACAACTATACTTTTTCAAACTTTACTATTTAGTTCATACACGGCGTATGTAGTAGATAAAAGTTCTTTTATTCCTATTGAAGACTCAACCATTAGTAATTCATATGTTAGTGTTGCTAGTGATAAAAATGGAAAGTTTAGTATAGGTACAAATGAGAGTATTTTACATGTTAAAGCTTATGGTTATAGACCATATGAAATCAATTTAAATAATAATGAATCTGTTATAGAACTAGAACCATTAAATGTAAAAGCACTCTATCTTAGTTTTTGGCATGCAAGTAATAATTCTAAAAGACTTAAAGAGATCCTAAATATCATAGATAAAACAGATATAAATACCATCATTGTTGATGTTAAAAATGAGTATGGTTCAACTTCATATAAAACCTCATTTGAACAAGCAAATAACTATGGTGCTCACAAAAATAGAACAAACAGAAATATAGAAAAATTTATGAAACTTATGAAATCTAAAAATATTTATACAATTGCTAGAATAGTTACTTTTAAAGATGAACTTCAAGCTTCAAATAATCCTGAATATGCTATCAAAAAGAAAAATGGAGAGATATGGAGAAATCATGATGATATGGCATGGGTAGACCCGTTTGATAAAAGAGCTCATAAATATACTATCTCAATAGCTGAGGAAGCTGCAAAAATTGGTTTTGATGAAATAAACTTTGACTATATTCGTTTTCCAGCTAGATCAGGGTTATTGTATTCAAAAGAAAATACACAAAAAAATCGTGTTCTTGCTATTAGTAGTTTTTTAGCTTCAGCACAAGATAAACTAAGGAAATATGGTGTTTTCATCTCTGTAGACACTTATGGAAATATATGCTGGAGTGATGATGATAACAATATAGGACAAACAGTATCATCACTTGCTCTTCATGCTGATTATCTCTCTCCAATGCTTTATCCATCAGGTTTTGCCAGTGGTTCTTTCTTAGTTGAGCATCCATCTGAACATCCACATGCAGTAATATTTAGAAGCATTAGAAATATAAAAGATAGAATAGATCTCATTAGAGTTAGGCCTTGGTTACAGCATTTTAAAGACTATGCTCATACAAAAAAACGGTATGGAAAATTTGAAATCAATGAACAGATAAGAGCGACTCAGGATATAAATACAGGTGGTTGGATGATGTGGTCTCCGTCGAGTAGATACTTTCTAGATTATTTTATATCAGAAGATGAGTAAATTTTAATTTCTTATTTAGTTCTTTCGCATTTGGCATGTAGCTACTTAAAAGTGAGTGAAATTTTTTTGAATGATTCATGTGAGTTAAATGTGCTAGTTCATGTACTATAACAAAATCAATGAGTTCTTTATCTACTTTGATAAGCTCTGTGTTTAAAGTTATACTATTTTTTGAATTACAACTACCCCACCTACTTTTCATTTTTCTAAATTTTAATTCATTATATTCTAAATTCATCATATTTGAGAAATATTCAACTCTTGGAGTTAAATATTTTTTTGCATATAATTTATAAAATTTATCATAACATTTTTGTATGTTTTTATCGGTTGACATTTTGATTTTTTGTAGATGAGTTCTTAACTCTTTTGCTTTACTTACATCTATATTACAAACTTCTCCAAAAAGTAATACTTCCTCTCCCATATTAATTAGTATGGGCGGATTTCTCTTTACTTTGAGAAGTTGTTTTCTTATCCAAATCTCTTTTTTTAAGAGTAAATTTTGAATATATTTAGCAGATACTTTTGAAGTTTTTAGAGTTATATTCCCACTTTTATCTACAGAAATATAACTGTTTTTTAGTTTTGGTTTGCAGATATGGTTTATTTTTAAATTATTAAAAATTATTTCATTTGTAGTTGATTGGATCTTTAGCTCCAGCTAATTTAAAACCATTTAATCGTAAACGACAACTATCACAAACTCCACAAGCTTTTTTTTCATTTTTATAACAGCTCCAAGTAAGTGAGAGTGGGATCTCTAGTTCTAATGCTTTTTGTATAATTTGAGATTTTTGAAGTTTTACAAGTGGCATATGTATCTCTATATTTGTACTATCCTTTGTACCTAGATTTATACTCTCTTGCATACTTTTTATATAACTCTCTCTACAATCAGGATAACCACTACTATCTTCTTCAACAATACCTATACTAATAAGCTCTGCATTCTCTTTCTCAGAAATAGCAGTAGCCATACTCAAAAAGATTCCATTTCTAAAAGGCACATATGTCACAGGAATACCCTCTTTTATCCCACCGGTAGGTATTTCTATGTTTTTATCTGTTAAAGCAGAAGCTCCAAGCTGTTTAAAAAAATCCAAATCAAGAATATACCTCTCTAACACTTTTAACTCATCACAAATATTATGAAAACACCTTAGCTCTTTAGCTTCTGTTCTTTGGCCATAATTAAAATGCACAGCAATAATCTCATAACCATCATTCTTCATCATATAAGCACTAAGAGTTGAATCCATACCACCACTCATGATACAAACTGCTTTTTTATTATTTAAATTCATAGTGTGATTTTAACATATATTTATTTTTTTACTTAGTGTTATACCTTATTTTTATAATATAAAAATTTAAACTTCAAGTATCTAAAATTACTTTAGATAAAAAGCAGCTATCTATATAATAAAATAATTTAATCTTTATTAAATCAAATAAGGTATATAATTGTTAGATAAGCAATAAAGGAGAAATTATGGATGTATCATCTTCAACACAACAAACTCCTGCTTCACCGCAAGTAGAAGCACTTAAACAAGCTACTGACGTACAAGAAAGACAAATTCTAAAAGTATTAGAGAGCGTTAATGAAGAGTCACAAAAAGTTGCTACACAAAAAACTGGACTTGGAAATAATCTAAATATTTCTGCTTAAATTATTACTTTTATAAAATAACCTCTTCTCATTGGATATAATTCCACTTATGATTGAATTTGATAATAGAACTTCTCATGACATTAATTTTATAATTTTAAATAGTATTTCAAAATCTTTGACTAAAAAAGATATTGAGTTAATTATTACAGATAATAAAGAGATAAAAGAGATGAACAAACTTTATCGAAACATAGATAGTGATACTGATGTTTTAAGCTTTCCATACGAGGATATGCCTATGAGTTTACTTGGAAGTATAGTTATATCATACTCACATGTAAAGAGCAAAGCTCAAGAATTAAAACATAAAGAGAGTGATGAATTATCATTGCTTTTTATACATGGATTACTACATCTTTTAGGGTATGATCATGAAATTGATGATGGAGAGATGAGAGAAAAAGAATCAAAGTTGATACAAAAATTCAACCTACCAAAAAGCTTGATTATTAGAACACAAGGATAAATTTTAATGGATTTTATAATTTTTATTGCTGCAATGTCAGCACTAATCTATGGAGCAGATTTTATTATAAAAGAGTCTGAAAGAATAGCATTACATTTTAATATCTCTCACTTTGTTATAGGTGCAACGCTTGTGGCTTTTGGTACATCACTACCTGAAATGGCAGCCTCTATGATGGCATCATCAGCAGGTAAAAGTGATATGGCAGTTGCAAATGTTGTTGGTAGTGTTATTTTTAATATTACAATGGTTTTAGGTATAGTATTTTTTATAGCTAAAAAAATGAACCCTAAACGAAACTTATTTGCATTAGATAGTGCTTGGATAGTTATACCTGTAGTTATATTCTTTATTATGATTCAAGATGGTGAAATTAGCAGAGTTGATGGTATTTTGTATTTGCTTCTTATGGTATCTTATCTTTTATTTTTATTTACTAGTTCTAAAGAAGATTTAGAGTGTGAAATAAATGAAGACTTAGCTAAAGAAAAATTTAAATGGACTAAAACTATCGTACTTCTTAGTATTGGTTTTGCTCTTACTATTGGTGGTGCAAATTTTGTTGTAGAGAGTGGCTCAAGCATAGCCAGAAATTTTGGAGTTAGTGAGTGGATTATTGGAATCTTCTTAATATCTCTAGGTACATCTTTACCAGAGTTAGTTGTTTCACTTGTAGCTATAAAAAAAGGTAATACAGAGATGAGTATAGGTAATATAATAGGATCAAATGTAGCTAATTTTTCTATGGTTTTAGGTGCCGCTTCTCTTGTAAATCCACTAACGATAGATTTAGTTGCGACTAAATTTGATATGCTAATTATGGCAGCTGCTTCGATTACACTTCTATTTATCTTAGCAAACAAACTCTACAATAAAGCTGGAGCAATATTTTTACTAATTATACTTGCTCTTTTTATACAAAATTCTCTATAAAGTCTATTATCTTCTTTTAATATAGTTAAGCTTTAAAAGCTTATTATATATATCAGAAACTATTTTACCAGCTGCTGAACCGCCATGTCCACCATGTTCAACAAGTACTAAAACAACATATTGTGGTTTTTTATATGGTCCATAACTTGTAAACCAAGCATGAGAACGAGTATAGTACTCCATTTCATGCTCCAATACTCTCTCTTCTATATCTTGCAAGATACCTATAACTTGTGCTGTTCCTGTTTTTCCAGCTATGCTAACTTTTGAACTCAAGTAACGTGTAGCAGTTCCTTTTGGATGGTTACATACTTCATACATAGCTTTTTGTATCATTGGTAATTTTTTTAACTCATTTTCATTTAAAACATCTTTTATTTCTGCTTTAACTTTTTTATCACCTATACTTTTTGCTAAGTATGGTGTAGGTAATTTTCCTGTTGCCATGAGAGCTGTTTGTTGAGCTATTTGCATTGGTGTAGTTAAAAAGTCACCCTGCCCAATTGATGTATTTACTGTTTCACCGATATACCATGGTTGATTATATTTTTTTCTCTTCCATTTACGAGAAGGAACTGTACCAATAAATTCATTAGGTAAATCAATTCCTGTTTTTTTACTTAATCCATATCTTATAAAGCCTTCACTCATCTTTTTTATTCCAACATTAATACTGCCTTTATAAAAATAATCATCGCAACTTTCACGTATGGCTTTATTTAAGTTTGTTTTTCCATGTCCTCTTTTTTTCCAACACCTAAAAACCCTTTTTCCAAGGGGCATTGATGAGCGACAATCAACACTCCAATGCTTGTTTAAATCAGTAGTAGCGTATATCAAACCAAGTGCTGTTTTTATAGTTGAACCTGGAGGATACAAACCATGTATTAACTTATTTGTAAATGGTTTTTCTAGTGAAGTTGAGAGTTTTTTCCACATTTCATGAGTAATCCCAGATACAAAAGTATTTAGATTATACTCGGGATAACTACTAGCAGATAAAATATTTCCTTTTACCCCCATAACAATTACTGAGCCTGATTTATCTTTAAATAATGTTGATATATATTCTTGAAGCTCTATATCTATATTTAGAGTTAATTTTCTATTTTCTATAGCTGATATATTTGATAACTCTTCAACTTCTCGATTATTAGCATTAACCTTTATTTTTCTTTTACCAGCTTCACCTTGCAAGTAAGTATTATAATATTTTTCTACTCCTGTTTTTCCAGTATAACCTATAAGCTCCAATAATTTATCATTTTTTATATCTTTTTTATTTGCACGCGATACATAACCAACTACATGTGCACCAATATTTTTATATGGATAATACCTTTTTGGTGATGAGACTATATTTATATTTTTTCTTAAGTTTAGCACGGAATACACGGGCATAATATCTTCATATGACACAAAATCAACAATATCAATATAGTTATGATTGTAGTATGAGTCAGATTTTTTATAATTTTTTATAATTTTTTTTCTATTTAGATTTGGTAACAGTTTAATCAGCATATCTATCTCTGTGTTAAATGTTTCAATCTTTTTTTTCTGTCTTAAATGTGGTGCAAGTTGTATCTTAAAACCAAGTTTATTTATTGCAATAGGTCTATTTTTAGTATCAATAATTTCACCTCTTACAGGTATTATTTTTTCAATTTTAATAGTATTGTTATATGATAATTTTTTATAATAACTATTTGACTCAACAGAAAGAAAAAACACCCTTACTAAAAGAGCTAACCAGATTACTATAAAAGTAAAAATAATAAATTTAATTTTCACAGCATGCTCAAAATTAAAAACTCAATTAAAATATAATAGACGACATAATAATTTATACTTGGCATTGGAAGTAAAAAAATATTTGCTAAAAGCACATTAAATAGAAAAAAACCAACATATATTAATATCACTATCAATAACTTTATACATGCATTACAGGATGAATTTTTAACTATATTTGGCATTATATATTTATAAATAAGTGAAAAATATATGATACTACTAAAGAGAACATACCCATTTTCAGCCTCAAAAACAACAAGACAAAAAACAACTAAAGAAAGATATATGATATCTTCATTTTTAAGAGCTCTAGAAAAATATATAAATAAAACTGCTAAAAAAGGTGGTAAATATAAATATATGCTACTTAGTGCTGTATATGCAAAAAATAAAATAACATATATAAATGTTATTAAAGTGTTTTTATTAGAGATACTTCGTTGCATATAGGAAAGTACTTACATTTAATACAATCTGCCCAAATTTTATGTTCAGGTAGTGATTCTTTAGGAATTTCAACAAATCCAAGTTTTTCAAAAAATGACTGTTTATAAGTTAGACTAAGAACTTTATGAAGCCCAAGGGTTTTTGCCTCATCTAGAGCTTTATATATTAGATTCTCGCCTATTCTTCTACCTCTTTTACTCTCTTTTACCACCAATGATCTAATTTCTGCTAATGATGGTGCGTGTATATGAAGAGCACAAAAACCAACTAAATCATTTCCTTCTTTTGCTAAAATGTATGATCTTATATTTGTTGCTATCTCATCTGAAGTTCTTATGAGAATAACACCAGATTCCACTTCAGGAGCTACTAAGTTTTGCATTGTTGGTATATCAGACACTACTGCCTTTATTAATTCAATTTTATTCATTTGATTCATTCAATATATCATAAATTATTTTTACCACTTTCACTAAACCCTTTTTTTTTGAGCTTGAAATCATTATAGCATGAGGAAATTTTTTTCTTAGAACATTTTGCTCTTTTTGATTTAGTTTATCAATTTTTGTAAATAACTGTAAAATCTCTTGAGATTCATTTGCATGTTCAAATAAAAATTCACTTACAGATGTGTCTATATCCAAGTGAGGATGTCTGCAGTCTATAAGATGTATAAAAATTTTAATTTGTGCTCTTTGTGATATATAGTCTGTTAAATTTTTTTCCCAATCACTTTTTATAGATTTTGAAACTTTTGCATAACCAAAACCTGGTAAATCTACAAATTTTGCAAAGCTTTTACTTTTATCATCTCTATTGATAAAAGTAACATCAAAATAATTTATAAGCCTTGTTTTACCTGGAGTTGAAGAAACTTTTGCTAAACCTTTATGGTTTGTTAAAGCGTTTAGAAGTGAGCTTTTACCAACATTTGATCGAGCCATAAAAACGACTTCATCCTGTTCTTGTGTATCAGGTGCCATCTTTATATTTGGTGCAGAAATCACAAACTTAGCATCAACTATTTCAACCACTATTTTTTCTCATCAGGAAGATTAAAAATCATAATCACTGGCTCTTTTTTAGCACCTTTTGCATATGCTTTTCCATCAATAGTTTTTAAAACTACTTCATCACCAATAATCTCTTTTTTCTCATTTATCTGTTTTAAATGTACATTTTTGTAAAAATAATACTCTTTTTTCTCTGGGATATATATAACTTTTTGTGCTTTTCCTCTATAAAGTGAGCCATCAAGAGTTTTTATATAGAATGAGGTGTCACCTTCTGCTACAAACTTAGTTGGCTTTTGCTCGCTATTTGTATATATGGTTACTTTTGAAGCATTTAACTCATCATGCCCTTTAATTATGTTAACATCACCTTCAAATACGGATATACCAGCTTTTTGATCTGAGTTAAAAAAATTTGCTGTTATTTTTAACTCTTGCGAAAATGAACTTACTACTAAAAAAATTGTTAATATTACCGCTTGTTTCATTTTTTTCTCTCTTCTAATTGATATTTAACTACAACATTTTTTGATTCTATCTTATTTAAAGCATTATTGTATTTTAGTTTGTTTCCTGTTATTTTATTGTTATTTTTATACAAAATATAATCTTTATCAGCTATTGCTATTGCTGTTTTTTTGTCATAAACAACTTTTTGTGTCTCAAATGTTAAACCATCTTCTCTAAAATATACAACATCACCATCTAAATAGACTACATCATCTTTATATATCCCATTATTAGATTTCATATTTGCTACAAACTCTTGAGAATTATCAGTGTAATCCATCGATTTAACATCATATCTATCTGCATATCTAATGCCCTCTTTCCCACTCATTAATGATATCAAACCTTCTTCATTTAATTCATACACAGTAAAAACAGAAATATTAAATAATGCTATATCACCAAACTCTCTTTGTTTTATATCTAATGGTTTAAACAATAAAAGTATCGATAAAAGTGCAGAAGACATTAAAACAAAAAAGATATTAATACTCATTTAATTAAACCCATAAAGAAAGGAATTTTTCATGAAGATCATTTTCATCAACTAGAATATCTATCATTTCTCTTACAGCACCATCTCCTCCATTTTTTGATAAAACAGTATTAACAATACTTTTAATTTCATCCATACCATCATTTGGTGTAAAACTTCTACCAACCATGTTTAACATTTTGTAGTCATTTAAATCATCACCAATAGTACTCACCTCATAAAACTTAATTCCTAAATTCTCAACTAACTCTTTAAGTACTTTTTCTTTATTTTTAACTCCTTGATAAAGGTATTTAATACCAAGCTCATTAGCTCTTCGCTCTACAACTTTTGACTTTCTTCCTGTAATTATGGCAACTTCTAACCCTAACCTAATCCAAGAAGTGATACCTAAACCATCTTTTACATTGAAGTTTTTACTTTCACTATCTTGTGAATATATTATTTTTCCATCAGTTAAACAACCATCAACATCTAAAACAATTAGTTTAATCATAAAATATCTTTTGTACTTGGTATGCCTATTTTATTGTTCTTTTGAGTTGCACGACGAATAGAAACGCCAAGTGATTTAAAAGCCGCTTCAATCATATGATGCTTATTTTTACCTCTAAGAGCTATTATGTGAGCACTTATTCTAGCATTTGAAATAAATGCTCTAAAAAATTCTTCAATAAGTTCAGTATCAAACTGCCCTACTTTTCCTCTAACATCAACTTCATAAACTATAAATGGACGATTACTTAAATCCAAATCACAACTAACACAAGCTTCATCCATTACAACATTTGCAGAACCAAATCTTTCCATATTTTTAACTGGATAAATAGATTCAGCTAAAAGAGAGCCCAATACTATAGCAACATCTTCTACGCTATGATGGTCATCTATATGAGTATCACCCACGCATTTAATGTCTAAGTCAATCAAAGAGTGCTTAGAAAAGCTTTCCAACATATGATTTAGAAATCCAACTCCTGTATCTATATTACTCTTTCCAGTTCCATATAAATTTAGTGAAATAGTTATATTTGTTTCTTTAGTTTTTCTAGTTTTTGTTATCATCAATTTAGTCCTCTTTTACAATAAATGCACTTTCAAAATGTCCAAGAGTTTTGTAGTCTCTTGCTTCTTGTTCACTCTTAAACCCTGTTAACCATACTTTAAACATTCTTCCATTGTTTGTTTGCATATCTTTTATAATTGTTTTATACCCATGTGTTCCATCATGTTTTGCTTGTGTTATTAAGGCACCTTTGATTTTTGAAAAAGATGCAATTTGTAAAGCATAGTCATTTATTTGTTGTTTTTGAGGTAACCTTCTCAACTCTTTTCTTGTTGGAATATTTCTTTTATTTTTAGAATAAAAACCAAGTATCTCTATACTTACAGGTGCGGTTCCATCTCTAACCATATCAATTTTGTGAGCAGCTTTATTTGAAAGATCAATAATTCTAGTGGCTATAAAAGGACCTCTATCATTAATTCTTACAATCGTATTTAATCCATTTTTACGATTTGTTACTTTAACTATCGTGTTCATTGGTAAAGTTTTATGAGCAGCGGTCATAGCGTACATATTGTATCTTTCACCATTAGAAGTCAGCCTACCATGAAATTTTTTACCATACCAACTAGCATTTCCTCTAAATCTATCGCCAACATTTACTATTGTAGGATGATATTTAATTCCTCTTATAATATAAGAGTTCATTGTAGGATGATTATAGTCTTTTTTGTTTACAGATGAATTGTGTGAATTTTTATCCCCTGAGTAGTGTTTTGTATGATCTACATATGTTCTTGATTCTCTTGTACTACAACCAGTAGTAAAAATAAGAATAAAAACTATTAATGCAGCAGTAATCTTAATCATTGAATTTTTAATCTTTCGCCAGCTTTAATTAAACTGCCTTTTATACGATTTTTTAGTCTTAAATTTTTAACACTTATTCTATGAGTTTTGGAAATTGACTCTAAAGTATCCCCTTTTTTTACTAAATAGTAAAATTTATTATTTATTTTTTTAGGTTTTAACTTATCGTCTATAGGGATAATCAGTTTTTGCTTTAGCTTTAATCTTGTAGTTTTTAAGTTGTTAAAATCCATAATCATTTTATACGGAACACCGTAACTTTTGCCTATATATGAAAGTGATTCACCACTTGAGACGATATGAATTCTATAAATATTTTTGATTTTTGATTTAAAATATTTTTGCTTGAAGTCAGATAGCTTTATATATGGAATATATATGTCATAACTCTTTGAATATGGTGGTACAAAATCATATTTTAGATGTCTATTTAATTTTTTCAATTCTTTAAGTGGTATTCCAATTAATTTAGAAACTCTTTTCATAGATTCCCCTCTAGGAACTTTAACTGTTGCAACAGAGTATGCATTTGCACGATTTAAAAGGTGTTCATATTCACTTTTAAGTAAAAATTGCTCATCATTTCCCATCAATGCAAGCGCAACAATTTTTCTTATGTACATTCTGCTCTCTCTCGGAATATACTTTTTTCTTTCATCTAATAAAACTGATAATTCATCACTCTTTGCTCTTTTAATAGCCTTTGCCAATCTACCTTCACCACAATTGTAAGCAATGGCTGCTAAGTACCATTTACCAAATTTCTTATGTAAATATGTCAAATATTTTGCAGCAGCTTTTGTTGATTTTACAAAATCTCTTCTCTCATCAACATAAGAATCAATTTTAAGTCCATACTGTTTTCCTGTTTTTGGCATAAACTGCCAAAGTCCAGATGCTTTTTTTCTTGAGTATGCTTTTGTTGAAAAGTGAGATTCAGCCATCGCTAAAAAAAGAAACTCTGCTGGAATATTATTTGTAGTTAAAATATTTTTAACAGCTGGTATAAAAATGTATGCATTATCCATAGCCTGAAAAAATCTCTTCTTTTTATATATAGCTTTTCTAGAGTTTTTCATTTTGTTCATAGTTTTATCATAAAGAAAAGATGCTTCTATATCAAAAGATTCAAGTATGGCAACTTCTTTATTATGATTTGAAGTAAAAGTTAAACTTGCACTCAACAAAAGTGGTAATGAAAGTAGTAAAATATATCTCAAATTATCGCTCTATTTATTAATTTTAAGGTTTGATTCTACCCAAAAAATCATTAAAATGGAGTTAATACTTATTCATATTAAGAAATATCAAAGAGTTTTAGGGCATTTTTAGTGGTTAAATTTTCTATTTCTTGTAGAGACAATTCTAAATGTTCAGCCATTTTTTGAGCAATAAGTGTAGTATAAATAGGCTCATTTCTCTCTCCACGATGAGGCATTGGAGTAAGGTATGGACCATCAGTTTCAATAAGAAGTCTATCTTGTGGGATTTTTGGTAGTATATTGATCAGCTTTTTAGCATTTTTAAATGTAACCACACCCCCAATCCCAAAATAAAAGCCATCGTTTCCAAGGCTTAAAAGTTCCTCATCTGCATTATAACAATGAAGCACTCCACCAACCTCACTTGCATTATTTTGAATCAGTATCTCTTTAGAATCTCTTGAAGCATCTCGTATATGAACTATCAAAGGTTTTTTATACTCTTTTGCTAACTCTATTTGTGCAATAAAAACATTTTTTTGTCTCAATTTTTCAATCTCTTTTTCCTTATCGTTCCCTTCAAGTCTATAATAATCAAGCCCACACTCACCAATAGCTACACACTTCTCATGTTTGACATACTTATCAAAATCAAGTAAATCAAATCCATCCATATCATAAGGATGAATTCCAACTGCAAAATAAACATCATCATTTGCATCTACAATCTCAACGGCTCTATCAAGTGTTAAAGCATCAGCACCAGGAATGATAAAACACCCTATTCCAGTCTCTCTTGCACGATTTAATACTTCATCTAAATCATCTTTATATCTATCATTATCTAAGTGTATATGTGTATCTATTATCATTTATTTATCTCTCTATTTATTTGCTTGTAGCAACTCTTTTGCAAATTTCTTTGCTTCATTTGTTATATTGTCACCGCTAATGATTCTAGCTATCTCATCAACTCTTTCTTTAAATTTTAGTTCCCTAACAAATGATTCATCACCATCCTTATGCACTAAAAAGTGTTGATCTCCCATAGATGTAAGTTGTGGTTGATGAGAAATCACAAAAATTTGAAAGTGTTTTGAGAGTTGCTTTAAAACCTTTGCAACACTCATAGACTCCTCACCACTTAGGTTAGCATCTATCTCATCAAGCATTAAAATACCACCATTCTTGCTCATGAACTCTGATTTTAATGCAAGTATAGCTAAACGAAGCCTGTTAAACTCCCCTGTACTCACTTTATTTAACTCTGTAGAATTTAATGTAAGCACTATCTCATCTTTTCCAAAAACTCCATACTCAGCCTCATGTATCTCCACTTGAGCATCTCTAAGGTACAACTCTTTAAGATAAGTATTTAAATCATCTCTAAATAATTTTAACTCATCACCACGAAGCTTTGTAAGCTTACTTGCTAACTCTTGTACTGTTTTATGAAGTTTTAATTTTCTAGACTCTAAGTCACCCTTAGTTATCTCTATATTTTCATACTTTTGCAACTCTAAAATTTTTTGCTCTTTATACTTCAGAGCTTCCTCAACACTCCCATATCTTCTTTTTAAATCACCTAGCTCTTCTATACGATTTAGTATATCCTCAACATCCACTTCATCAAGAGCACAAAACCTCTCTTGAGCACTTTCCATAATAGCCCTAAGCTCATTCATACAGTCACTAAAAAATGAACTATCTATATCTAAAGAACTCAAAGCATTAAAAACATAATGCTCATAATCAAATATGCTATTTGCCTCAGAGATATTCTCCAACACCTTTTCTTTTTTAGATAATTCTTTTTTGATACTCAAAAGCTCACTATCTTCTGATACCTTAGGGTTAATATCTTCAATCTTCTTAATCTCAAAAGTAGCAAACTCTTTTAACTCAACTATCTTCTTTTGCTCCTCTTCTATAAGTTGTAACTCTTTTTTAACCTCTTTATACTCTAAATAAGACTTAGCATATTCATCTTTTAAAGAGAAGATATCAAAAGAGCCATTTTGTACACGAGCATCTAAAATACAGAGCAGATTTTCATTTTTAAAATCACTAAAATCTTTTAAAGAGAGATGTCTAGCATAATTTGAAGCAAGTGAATTCATAGCCTTTTTAGAGATACTTTGATTATTTATAAAGTAACGAGATTTCTCTTTTTTTATATGTTTAAAAACATTTATATCATCATTATCAATCCCCCCACCATCAATCTCCCAAGTAACACTAGACTCACAAAGGTTGGCTTCGCAAGAATTTGCTCCAAACGAAGAGAGTATAGAATTCATAAGTATAGATTTACCACTACCACTAGGACCAGTAAAAACAACTAACCCGCTAGTTAAGTTAAGTTCTACTTCTTTGAAACTGAGATAATCTTTTAGAAAAAATCTTTCTATCATTTTTTGAGCCTTTTATTATTTGAAATTATACTTTTTTATTATTAAAAATCTAAAGGGCTTATGAGTTTTGCCTTGTTCATCTCACTTACAACATGGGTATATATCATGGTGGTTTCAACAGACTTATGCCCTAAAAGTTCTTGGATTGAGCGTAAATCTATCCCTGCTTGTAGTAAGTGGGTTGCGTAAGAATGTCTAAAAATATGAGAAGTTACTCGTTTATAAACATTTGCTTTTTGAGAAGCTATTTTTATATTTCTACCCAATGTTTTTGGATGAATATGATGTCTTCTTATGACTTGGCTTCGAGGATCTTTAGAAACTTTTGTCATTGGAAACAAATATTGCCATTTGGTTTCACTTTTTGATTTCGGATATTTTTTTTCTAATGCAAAAGGCATATAAACACTTCCATAACCATTCTCTAAATCTCTTTTATGTAGCTCATTCACAGCTTCAATCTGCACCTCTAATCTCTGCTTTAACTTCAAAGGTAAAGGAACAGTTCTATCTTTAAGCGATTTAGAATCCCATACATAAATTTTATCAAACCCCATATCAATATCTTTAACTCTTAAACTTAAAACCTCGCTCATTCTAAGCCCACAACCATACATAAGCGTAACTACCAATTGATATATACCTGTTATATTTTCAATAACTTTCATAACCTCTTTTTTTGTTAAAACAACTGGTATATGTTTTCTTTCTTGTGCTCTTAAAGCTTGTATATTTTCATTACTCAAATCAATACCTAATACTTCTTTATATAAAAATAATATCGCAGAAAATGCTTGATTTTGTGTAGTTGGAGAAACTTTATTTTTAATAGCTAAATTTGTCAGATATTGCTCTATCTCTATTTTCCCCATCTCAACTGGATGTTTTTTATCATGAAAAAAAATATAATGCTTTATCCAATAAATATAAGTTTTTTCAGTAGAAAGACTATAATGTTTAAACCTAATTTTGTCACGAACAATATCAAGTAATTTTTTTTTAATCTCCATAATTAACTCCTATGGCTTAAGGGACATAATGTCCCTTTAATGGGATATTTAACAATTATCGGAACACTTTGTCCAAATAATGGCTAATTTCGTGCTAAAAGGACATTTTATGTTTAAGGATAATAGAGTAAAAAAAGGAAAAAGTATAAAAATATGTCATTTTGTCATATAATTTGATAAATTTAGCTATTTTTTGATTTTTAACAGGACATTTTTTTGTGTTATTAATAATGTTATTTAAGGCAATATTCACTATAATGGGAATGAATAAGTAGTTGTCTGAACGCTTCGCATTCAGACAACGGCAGCGCGGGTTGAACACCCACTTATTATCTGCTGCATTCGCATCAGACAACAAGCGGGAGGAGCGGACAACCAAATTGGAAAATTACATTTTCAAATTCGGTCGCCACTCACCCGCGCTGCCGTTATACGCTAAAAGGAGAGAGATATGGGTTTACCAAGAACATTTGTCGGGTTTAGCAGTACTGATATACATTACTATCGATTGATGCAGGCGTGGAAAGCAAATAAAAATATTGACTTCAATTTCACGGATTGCCAATTACAAAACGAAATAAACTCTGAAAACGAAGATTATATAAAAAGAAAATGTCGTGAGCGTATCAATATGGCAGGAAAATATGTTCTCCTTATCGGCGAAGATACAAAGAGCAAGCATAAATATGTGAGATGGGAGGCAGAAGTTGCAATAGAAAAAGAGTGTACAATTATTGGAGTTAACCTTGACGGCTCAAAGTCAATGGTTAGAAATACATGTCCACCGATAATACGCGACATTGGTGCGATATTTGTACCCTTTTCACCAAGCATTGTTGCTTATGCAATTGAAAACTACAAAATGCACGATGACAATGAGAGCTACCACTATAAAGAAAGCGTTTATAAAGAACTGGGGTACTGATAGTGCATATGGAGGAATGTGACTATCCAGCACTATATAATGCAGCAGATAGCGCATCTTTAAACGCTCAAGCCAATTATTTCTTTGCTTTAAGACTGTACTTGTTTTTATTAATTGCAGCAGCAATCATCTCTTTTTATTGGGCAAATAATGCTTATGGTGCAATAGTATCTGCCTCGCTGTTTCTTATTACCCTAGGTATATTGATTTGGTTGAAAATACAGAAACCAGAGGATATTTGGTACAACGGCAGGGCAGTTGCGGAATCAGTTAAAACACGTACTTGGCGTTGGATAATGAAAGCTGAGCCATATAATGAAGAAGTCCGCGAAGAGCAAGCCCAGAAAGAATTTCTGTCTGACCTAAAAGCAATTCTTAATCAAAATAGATCATTATCTGGTTCGCTAGAATGGACTCCTGATTTAGGAGGAGCAATTTCAGATAAGATGGTTTCTATTCGGGCTTTACCATGGGAAGAAAGGTTGTCTATTTACAAAAAAGACAGAATAGACAATCAAGCAAACTGGTATTCATTAAAGTCGCAATTCAATAAACGGCGTGCGAAGCAATGGTTCATTGGTTCCATTGTACTACACGCAATAGCCATACTTTTTTTACTTTATAGAATTAAAGAGCCTATATCACCTCTTCCTATTGAGGTTGTGGCTACAGCCGCTAGTGCAGTCCTAACTTGGGTTCAAGCAAAAAAATATAATGAGCTAAACTCAAGTTATGCATTGGCTGCCCATGAAATAGTTCTGATTAAAGGTGAGGCTGTATCCGTTCAAGATGAGTCGCATTTATCAGAATTTGTAGTTAATAGTGAATCGGCGTTTTCAAGAGAGCATACACAGTGGGTTGCTCGTAAAAGCGTATAACAAGGCGCTACACACGGACAATTTTTCCGCTGCGCTCCAAAATTGCCGATGAGCTTGGTCGTTGTCTGAACGCTTCGCATTCAGACAACGGCAGCGCGGGTTGAACACCCGCTTATTATCTGCTGCATTCGCATCAGACAACAAGCGGGAGGAGCGGACAACCAAATCTGAAAATTACATTTTCATATTCGGTCGCCACTCACCCGCGCTGCCGTTATCTGAAAAATTATTAAGGATAAAATAAATGCTCATACCTTATGATGTACATAGTTCACTTGAACAATTTAGATTTAGATTACTTGAAGATAAGCATACTAATAATTTTTTTCAGATACATAGACACGATTATTATGAAATAGTTTATATAACAAAAGGTAATGTTAAATTTACTATAGATTTTAAAATATATAACTTAGAAGAAAATACAATATATCTAATAAAACCTGGTCAAATACATCAATGGATTGAAGATGATTTCAATAATAAATGCAAAGGTTATATTTTTCATTTTATGAAAGATTTTTTTCTATACGATGAAATGATAAATAATTTATTTGACAATGTTTCAAACCCAATAATTAAAGTAAATAATGATAGTAAAAACAATATAAATAGTTTAATTTCGATGATTAAATCAGAGTACGGTGTATACAATAAACTAACAACTCATCTATTTAGTTCCATTATAGAGTACCTATTAAGATTAAAACAATCAAAAGAAAATTTATCTTTTAAAGACAATAGAATATATTTATTAATTGGACTTATTGAACAAAATTTTAAAGAGGAAAAATCAGCACTATTTTATGCTAATCATTTTGAATTAACAACAAAAAGATTAAATGAATTAGCAAAGATACATATTGGGAAAACCGTATCTTCCCTAATTATAGATAGAAATATTACAGAGATTAAAAGGTCTTTAATATATAGTAAATCTTCCATCAAAGGTATATCAGAAAAATTATGTTTTAAAGATATTGCTTATTTTTCAAGTTTTTTTAAACATCACACCTCTTTTTCTCCCATTGAATTCAGAAAATTTAAAATTAAACAAATAGATAGTCCATGAAATACATGTACAAATTTCACAACTAATTGTAAGAATTTATCATTGTATCTATACTGTTTTTAAAATATAATACTTCAAATTTAAAATTAGGAGTTCACTATGAACAATATCGGTTCAGTAGTATCATTATTTCGTTATCCCATAAAGTCTATGGCAGGAGAAAAGTTAGAATCAACAATTATAAATAAAGAAGGAGTCCTCGGAGATAGAAGTTATGCTTTAATTGACACAACAACAAATAAAATTGTTAGTGCAAAAAATCCTAGAAAATGGCCAGATATTTTTAAGTATTATGCCAAATATATCAATGAACCTACAGAAAGTAATATTACTGAGGTAGAGATTACTTTTCCAAATAACTCAACTGTAAAAAGTACACAAGAAGATATAAATCAAGTTTTATCATCTGCTTTTAATGGCACATTAAAATTAATTTCAACAATACCTAAAAAAGTTCAATTAGAAGAATGTTTTGCTGATATTGAAGAGATTAATCAACACGGAAACGTAACAGAAGTGAATATGGCTAATGGTACTTTTTTTGACTTAGGCATAATTCATTTGTTAACAACATCAACTATTAAAAAATGTGAAGAGCTTTACGCTGATGGCAATTTTCATATAAATAGATTTAGACCAAATATTGTTGTCGATTTGGATTCAAAAGAGCTTGGATTTATAGAAAATGAATGGATTGGAAAAAATATAGCGATTGGTGACGAAGTAATATTAAAGATAAAAGAACCTTCTCCTAGATGTATAATGACAACATTAGAACAAGATAATTTACCAAAAGATATAAATATTCTAAAAACTATACTTAAAAATAATAATGGAAATTTAGGTATTTATGCCGATGTAGTTCAAGGCGGTAGGATTAAAAATAATGATGTAATTAAAATTATAAAATAAAGTTAGTATTTAATCGATAACAAAACGCAGGAGCCAATATTTTACCCAAGGGCGGGTAAAATATTGCTCTCCTCAAACGTTACAAGTCAAACGCAAATTAAAAATGGAAAATTAAATGAATGATAAAGAAATTAAAAATATCTTAAATGATTTTATCAAAAGTTTGAAGATAATAGATGATGACAATAATTATAAACTAGGTACAGAAATTGAATCTATAGCCTCTGCCAAAAGAGATTCAGACAATAAAACACTTTTTTATATTTATACAAATGATTTAAAACAGATAGTTGCTAAGCCAATAGATGGCTCAGCACGACCACAATCAATAACAACTGGATTAAAAACATTGTCTTGAAAATAATGATACTAAATATAGCGAACTTAGCAATCCTGATAATATTTATGGCAAAGCTATAATAAAATATATTATTGAAGAGTTTTTAAATACTAATGTAATAATTTATCCAGATGATATTGAAGAGCAAAACTTATTTGAAAGCTCAAAAAAACAAATTATTGTTAATGCTTATGAACGAAATACACAAGCAAGAAAAAAGTGCATAAAATATTATGGAAATAAATGCTCAATTTGTCAATTTGACTTTAAAAAAATATATGGAGATATTGGGGAAAAATTTATCCATGTTCACCATTTAACAGAGATTTCCACTATCGCAGAAAATTATAAAATAAATCCAATCAAAGATTTAAGACCAGTTTGTCCAAACTGCCATGCAATGTTACATAAAAGAAAACCAGCTTACACTATTGAAGAAATTCAAAATAAGCTTATTGAAAATGACTTACAATAAAGCATTGGAGAGAAGTTTCCACCTTAAAAAATCATAAAATGTTAAGATTCAACGAGAGTGTAAAATAAACTGTGTAAACCTTAAAAAGTAGATTCATTTGATAAACTAATCAAGTGAATTATTTACAAGGATTTACACATGAGTTTAATAAACCACGATGAACTAAAAAGACAACTTGCATCAGGAGAGCTAAAACCCGTAGAGGTTTTATATGTGAGAAAAGAAGGTGCTTATAAAAATTTAAAATCCCGTACCAACTCCCTGTAGCCACTATATTACTGTATCCATTTAGTAGGGTCATAACCATCAGTTGGTCGTACTACCTCTTTTAACTCTAGTTTTTTAGTAAGTATATAATTATCCAATTTTTGAAATCCAAATTTTTCATAAAATTTAATTGATGCAGGTTTATGAGATATATCAATAGTTATTATCTCATACAGAGCTGCTGCTTCTTGTAAAAACTGCTCCATCATAAATAAGCCAATACCTTGTGATTTAAACTCTCTAAGAATAGCTACACTTAATTTTGGTACACCATCTATCTCCCTACTCCAAATTGCACCAGCTATTTTATTATCCACTAGGGCATAAAGACCTAAATCTTTAGTAGTTAATCCATAAAATTCAGTGTAAGTATTTATGTTATCCATATTTTGTGGATATGCATATTTCGCCATATCATTAACAATTTTTTGTTCTGATGAGCGTAAAAAATATAACTCTTTTTTCATGATAAATCCTCAATGTTTTTCTCATAACTTTCATTTATTTCATCAAGTTGTGTCTGAGCCTTTTCAAAACTCTCAAACAATTCTTCAACTTGTGCCTCTTCTTTTGATACTGTTTTTGACAACTCCATAAGTGAGGCACTATCGCCAGAATTTGATACCTCTATGAGCTCTTGATGATGAGTTTCAAGTTGTTCTTCAAGTTCCATTATCTTGGATTCAAGTTTTTCAACTTTCTTTTTTAGTGGAGATGTTAGTTTGTTTCGCTCTCTAATGAGTTGGGCTTTTAATTTTTTGTTTTCTTTGTTGTTTGATTTAGGGACAACTTTTAATTTTTCAACTATTTCATCTTCTTCCCAACCAATTTTTTCTAAAAACAGATCATACCCACCATCAAAATAATCTGCTCCATCATTTCTAAAGATTATAAGCCTATCACAAACTCTGCGAAGTAACTCTTCGGAGTGAGTTACTATGATAACACAACCTTTAAAGTTGTTTATAGCATTAGTAAGTGCTTCAATAGAATCCATGTCAAGGTGATTCGTAGGCTCATCAAGGAAAAGTAAATTTACATTTCTAGCTAAAATCTGTCCTAACATTACACGACTTTTTTCACCACCTGAGAGTAATGATATTTTCTTTTTAGCATTATCGCCGGTAAACATCATGCCACCACAAATGCTTCTAACACTAGCTTCACTAAGTCCTGCATTTCCAACATAAACTTCATCCATAACCGTATTATCTGGGCTTAGATGGGAGATATTTGTTTGACCAAAATGTGCAAAGGATGTAGAAGTATGGTAGTTTACTTCACCACTAAGTTGTTTTAATTCTTTTGCTATTGTATTTAAAAGAGTTGATTTTCCTTTACCATTTTTTCCAATAATTCCAAGACATTCCCCTTTTTGTATTGTAAATGATATATCTTTAAATAGAATTTTTTCAGGCGTATAACCAAAACTTAAATTTTTCACATCAAGAAGTACTTTAGCAGGGGTCTCTTTAAAATTAAAGTTAAACTCTAAGTTATTATCAAAACCTAAGTTCTCCATCATATCCATCTTCTCTAATTGTTTCACTTTTGATTGAGCAAGAGATGCAGTAGATGCACGAGCTTTGTTTTTTGCTATAAACTCCTCTAGCTCTTTTACTTTTTTATCTTGAGCTACTTTTTGTTTAGCATGGAGTTCATCATTTGCATTTAGTTGCTCATAAAACTTATGAGTATCACCGGCAACTATCTCTATTTTTTTTCTAACCAATCCCATAGTATGAGTACAAACACTATCCATAAAATCTCTGTTGTGAGTAATCAGTATAACTTCACCCTCAAATGATCTTAAAAATGTTTTTAGCCAGCGAAGCGATACAATATCGAGGTAGTTGGTAGGCTCATCCAAAAGTAGTAAATTTGGCTCAGTTACAAGAAGTTTAGCTAGATTTATACGGATTTGGTATCCACCAGAAAAAGATAGAGGGTCTTTATCTAAATCTTCTTGGATAAATCCAAGTCCAAAAAGAATTTTTTCAACTCTGTAAGTATCGTATTTCATCTCATCACTAAGTGCTAGTGCTGATTCTTCTCTAAGAGTTTTTTCACTAAAGGTAAGGTGTTGTTTAAGGGTTCCGATTTTATAATTTTTCGGGATTACTATATCTCCGCTATCAGCACTCTCTTCTTCTAAAATCAGTTTAAAAAGAGTAGATTTACCACTACCATTTCTACCAACTAAACCAATACGGTTGTACGCATTTAATTTAAAATTTAGGTTATTAAAAAGTTCTTGAGATGAGTAGTTTTTGAAAATATTTATTAGTTGTATCATAATGCTCTTTTTGGTTTGTAAATATAAATCGTATTATAACAAAGTATTTATTTTAGAAGCTCAATAAAACAATTCAGCTCTAAATGAAAAAATAGGTTATAAAATCTTAGGCTTATTGTTTCTCAAATAAAATAACACCGATTTTATTATGTCATCATCATCTTTTGAGTCCGATTTGATAGTCTCTTTTTTCGAAGAGTGTGAAGAATCATTTTGATATGTTATAGTTATATTTTGCCCATAATTAGCTACATTTTTTATCTTTTTATCTAAAGAGAGCAGTTTTATAACCATCAATTCAAAGAAGTTATTTGTTGGCTCATCTAAATCTCCAAATCTGTCTATAACTTCTTCTTGAATCTCATATATTTCAACTACCTCTTCACATGCTGAGAGTCGTCTATATAGATCTAATCTTAACCTATCTTCACTTATAACTTCATCTGATAAATACGCGCTAATAGTTAGTTTTATATCTACTTTAGCTCTTTTTATCTCCTTAGTATTGCTTAGCTCTTTAATAGCATCTTCTAGCATTCTAAGATACAATGAATAACCGATATTTTTTATATGACCGCTTTGTGCATCACCAACAAGATTTCCACCACCACGAATCTCTAAATCATGATATGCTAAAACTGAGCCACTCCCTAAAAACGAGTTTGATTCAAGAACTAACAATCTTTTTTTAGCCTCATCTGTTAAAGTCTCTTTTGACTTAACTATAAAATAAGCAAAACCCTCGTGATGCCCACGCCCTACCCGACCGCGAAGTTGGTGTAAGTCTGCTATGCCAAATCTATCAGCACCATCTATTATAATAGTATTTACATTAGGCATATGGATACCACTCTCTATAATGCTTGTTGCAATCATCATGTCATACTCACCAGCTTCAAATTTTAAAAGCTCTTTTTCTGTTTGGAGTGCTGAAATTTTAGAATGGAGCATAACTACTCTTAACTCTGGTAATATAGCTTTTATTTCACCTAGTTTTATTGGCATATGGTCTATTGAGTTGTGCACATAAAAAACTTGTCCACCACGGCGAAGCTCTCTCAAAATCACCTCTTTTACAAGTTTTTCATTATACTCTTTTACAAAAGTTCTAACCCCTTGTCTCTCCCTAGGAGGAATTAGAAGCTGACTCATAGTCTTAATAGAACTCATCGCTTGATTTAATGACCTAGGGATTGGTGTAGCACTCATTGAGAGCAAGTGAACATTATGATAAAGTTCTTTTATCTTCTCTTTTTGTTTTACACCAAACTTATGTTCTTCATCTATTATAACTACACCCAACTTTTTAAACTCTAATCCAAAAAGAGCATGAGTTCCAACTATACAATCTAGTGTACCATCTGCTAATGCTTTTTTTACATTATTTTTATCTTTTACACTTACAAATCTATCTAGTTTTGCGTATCGTAAACCTAAATTTTTAAATCTTTCATCAAGCGAACGATAATGTTGAGCTGAAAGAAGTGTTGTTGGAACTATAAAAGCTGATTGGTAACCAGATTTTAAAGCTGCAAAAATTGTATTCATTGCAACTTCAGTTTTACCAAAGCCAACATCACCACTGAGTAGTCTATCCATAATGTTTGCAGAACTCATCTGAGATATGATTTCATCTACTGCTAAAGTTTGATCGGTGGTATAATCAAATCCTGCTAATTTTTGAAACTCTTGCAACTCTTTTTTTGCAAGAGTTATTCTTGGTGCTTTTATTAGAGCTCTCGTGGCAGCCGTATTTACAATCTGTCCAGCTATCTCTAAAAGACGTTTTTTAACTTTTTCTTTTAACTTACCAAAACTTCCCTTTCCAAGTCTATCAAGAACTGGTGTTGAGCCACCACTTGCTATGTAGCGATCAATATAGTCTAAGTTTTCTACTGGAAGCAAAACTTTATCATCACCAATATATTTAATAACTATAAAATCTTTTACACCACCTAAAATCTCTGTTTGCTCGATTGATTCAAATATGCCAACACCATAATCTTCATGGACTACATAATCGCCTTTTTTTAAATCATCTAAGAGAATTGCACTTTTGCGTCTTCGTCTTTGTTTATCTGGCTTATTTAGGGATATAACCATCTGAGTTGGAGTTAATATATTTAAAATATATGGTGCATAAACTTCAGTTATATTTTTAAGTTCAAATAAACCAACTTGTTTCATTACAGCTTCATTAGATGCTATTATTGTTATTTTTTTGTTTTTGTGTACTTTTAATAGTGAAGCTACATCTGCTACAGCCAACTCTTTACAATCATCACTTTGGGGAAGTATCTCTAAATCAAATTTGTCTCTAGTAATTGTTGGATTACTTAATGCATATGCATCAACTAAAACACTATCAAGTTCACGAATAAATTTTACGTTTTTATTTTGTAAAAAATCAGTTGCATTATCTCCCAAATACCAAAAACCCAATGATGCTACATCTTTTACTAAAGAATCAAACTCACTTAACTCGATTTTTTTCATTAACGCATCATACGAATTTTCATCTAAAGAATAAAATGCACTTGTAATCTCATAACTATCAAGCTCTTTTGAAGCTGTTCTTTGAGACTCTAGCTCAAAATGTTTAATCTGCTCAATCTCATCATCAAACAATGAAACTCTAATTGGCATCTTTGCAGATGGTACATAGATATCTATAATATCTCCACGATGAGATATCTCCCCCTCAACTTGCACCATATCAACAAAACTATAACCCCAAAAAAGCATCTGTTGCTTAAACTCTTTAAGGTTTATAGTCCCCCCAAACTCTATTGTAGTTGAACCTAATATATCTTCATTTGGAAGATTAAAAAGTAATGTTTTTAGAGGAGAGATTACGAGTGGTTTTTGTTTTGCTTTGTAGTAAGTCCTAAGTTTTGTAAAAAGACTATGGACCTCTTCTTTATATACACGCAAATCATCGCCAAAACTTGGACGAAAATCTGGAAAAACAATCACATCTTTTTTAAAAAATTTAGCTACACTTTCTAACTTCTTGGATTCAATAAAGTCTTCACAAATCAAAATTTCTAAATCTTTGCTCGTATCACTATCTAAATACTGAAATAAAATATTTTGAGACATTTATGCCTTTTTATCTTGTAAAGTATTATCTTTTGGAGAAGATATTGGCTTAGGAGATGGTGATGCACCTTTTACGATTGAGTTGCCCTCAAATATACCTTTTGCTTCAATAATAAGCTCGGAAGCTTCTATTGTACCTTTAACACGACCATTAGCTTTTATCTCAACACGCTCTGCATGAAGTGAACCCTCTATGAAACCTTGTACAACTAGCCTCTTAGTATGGACATCACCATTTATATGTCCATTTTTGCCAATGTTAACCTCTTTTTGAGATTTGATTATTCCCTCAAATTCACCATCTACATATAGATTACAAGATAGATTCATTTCTCCTTTGAGGAGAGAACCAGCTGTGATGATGGTAGTGTTTGAGTCGGGTTTGGTATCTTGATGTGAGTTGTTGCTGTTATTAAAGATTGCCATGGTATTTTCTTTTCCTTTTCAAATATATCTTTATAGTTTTTCACATTCCATTTTACAAAATAAAATGGATTTACAGTTTTATGTAAGAATCTAAGTTCATAATGCAGATGTGGTCCACTACTAACTCCTGAATTTCCAGTATAGGCTATTAATGTCCCTTTTTTCACAAACTTACCGTATTTTACTACTACTTTGTTTAAATGACCGTAATATGATTTAAATCCATAATTATGTTCTAAAATTACTAATCTTCCAAAGCCACTTTTTTTATGATATCCAGCGTACTCAACTATCCCATCTGCTGAAGCATATACTGGAGTTTTCATAGATGCTCTTAAATCAAGCCCACGATGAAATTCTTTTGTATTTAAAATTGGATGAATTCTATAACCAAACTTACTAGTAACACCTTTATATTCAACTGGTGACCCACTTGGAATAAACTGTAAAAGTGCTGCCATATGTTGTGAATTTAATTTTGTTTGAGTAACCCTCTCTTGTAGAGTCGTGTCGCTCTCTGGATTTAAACCTATTAGTGTTTCTATCTCTGATAATGAATCTGATACTTCATTTAACTCTTTTTTCTTTAAAAAAAGTGCAATTTGAGTCTCTTTCATACTTGTGTTTAGATTTGAATTTTTAAGCTTTATGCTCTCATAAGCTTTTTGTATATTTAAACGCTTTTCTTCCATTTTATCAGCTGCATAATTTAAATACAAAATTGTAGCTACCGCAAAAAGAGCGATAAAAGCGATAAAAGCAAGTATATACCATATACTTTTTTTTACAATTTGGTGTAAGTTAAATTGTTTTACACCATTATCATCATTAATAGTAATTGTAAAATGATTATTCATTATGCTCTTTCAAAAACTGTTCAACTACACTAAATGAACCAAAAACCAAATATTGCTTATCTGATTTCACCTCTTTAAATTTTGTATATTCTATCTTTAAGTCATTTAAAACCTTTTGAAGTTTATTGATTGATTCAACTCTTTGCCCATTAATATCTATAATTTCTACGCTTTGTATTATTGATTTTAAAATAGTTAAAATTTGTTTGTAATCTTTATCTTTGTAACTATTATAAATTAAAATGTATTTATTTGGCATGAGTTGATTAACAATAGAGGTGGCTGCCAATGGATTATGACCCACATCTACTAAAATATTTTCACCAATACAACTTAATCTTCCAAACAATCTTGAATTATTAAAATCACTACACTTATACTCTATATTTAAAAATTTTAATCCACAAATTGCTAAAGCTAAATTATTTTTTAAGTATTTCGCTAAATTTAATTTTTTTGATATTTTTTCTAAATTTTCTAAATCATTAAAATTTAAAATCTCTTCTATTTTTTTGATATTTAATTTTTTTGAAATTTTATTTGCAGTATCATAAACTTGCGAGTATTTTTGAGAAGCTAAAATAGCATTATTTTGAATTGCATTTAATTTTGTAGTAGCTATCTCTTTAATAGTATCTCCTAAAAAAGCTTGATGATCTAAATCTATCGGAGTCACAAGAGTTAATACCTTATCAAATACAGCTGTAGCATCAAACTCTCCGCCAAGTCCAGCTTCTAAAACAACATAATCGCATGAGCTAAATACCCACATCGCTAAAAGGGTCGTATATTCAAAATAACTCAAAGCATCTAAATCAACATCATCAATAATTTTTTTAAGTTTGTTATGTGCTCTTTGTAAAATCTCATCACTTACATCTGAGCTATTTAACCAAATTCTTTCATTAAATTTCATAATATGTGGTGAAGTGTAGTGTCCTACTTTATAATTATTGTTAAATAATGCGGTAGCCAAAAATCGACCTGTAGTGCCTTTGCCATTTGTTCCAATGATATGAATAATTTTTGGTATTTTAAAATGATGCCTTATTTTCTTAAATATTTTAGGAAATCTTTCATAATCTATTGTCTCGTAAAACAAAGGCTTGTTTTGTAAAAATTTATCTAAAATCAATTATTTATACGCTACTTGATTTCGCCCATTTTGTTTTGCTTTATATAGATTATCATCAGCTGATTTTACTACATTTGCTAAAGATGAATTTTGTTTGCGCTCACCAACTCCAGCACTCAAAGTTATACTTATTCGTTTACCTTTATACATAAACTTTGCTTTTTGAACTAATTTTCGAATCTTTTGTGCAAATACTACTCCGCCATTAGCATCAGTTTCACTTAAAATTGCCATGAATTCTTCACCGCCAAAGCGACCAACTATATCTACACTTCTTGCTTCTCGTTTTAAAGTTTTCCCAAAAGCAAAGAGAACTGCATCGCCAGCATCATGCCCATAATTATCATTTACTAATTTAAAGTGGTCTAAATCAAGCATTACAATAGTATAGTTATGCTTATATCTGTCATATTCAGCTTCTTTTATTTTAATAAATTCGTCTAAGGCTCTTCTGTTGTATAGTTTTGTTAAAAAATCCTCTTTTGATGCTTCTTTTGCTGCTTCTAATTCAGTTTCTAGCTTAACAATCTTATTGCTTAATGCATTAACTTCATTGCTATGCTCTTTTAAATCGCTACTTAGTGATTTTGTATTTTCTTCCAAAACTGTGGCTATTGTATAAAGTTTTTTATGTGCTATTTTAAAGTTTGTTACTGTACTTTGACTCTCCTCACTATATGATTCTAACTCTTTTTTAATTTTTTGAATCTCTAGCGTTGAACTGTCTGAACTCTCAATCATCTCAATAAGTCTAAGTGATAATTTATCTAAAACACCATCTAAAGATTCAACCATATCTTTTACACTATTTTTATCAAGAGTTATTCTTAATTTTATAACTTCTTTTATGTCAGCTTCTATATTAGAGCTTGAGAGTAGAGCTGGATTATTTTTTATTTTTTGTGAGATATCTGCAATTTTTTCATTTACACTTGATGCGATTGAAGGGACAAAAGATGAAATCAAAAGCGATGCTACTGTATTAAACGCTTTTTTATCATCAATTGTCACAGAAGAAGAAAAAGAGGTAAAACCTAGATTTTGAATAGCTTTTTTTAAATCTTTTTTATTATCTAAGCCAATAGGTTGTAAAAAAGAATCATCATAAGTTGTTATAAAGTTTACCCAATGTTGTCTAAACTGCTCAATAATTGCTGTACTTGGATTGTCACTTAACATCTTAGAACTAAGTTGTGCTAAGTCAGCTGCTTCTTTGTTGTGAAGAACCTCAATTACCTGCAATATGCGTTTTGTGAAAAGAATTTGTGCTTCAAGATTAGCTGAACAAATAGATTGATTTGTTCGATTCAACCGAGATACTAAGAAGCGAGTAAGTTCAGTCATACTTTTAATACGATACTGCTTTAATTCTTTTTTAAACTCTGGATTAAGAGAAGTTGTAAGTTTTTCAATATGCAAACAATCTTCAACATTCATTTTAGCAATTTTAGCTTCTTTGCAAAATGCTTCGGCATAATAATCAGGTGTTAAAAGTTTCCCTTCTAACTCCAGTCTTTTTATGGCTTTTTTTATTATTGTTTGAATTGTCATAACTACTCCTTATTAATTCTTGCACCCTCAGCTGATGTTTTTGAGATAAATTCATTAATTGCTTTTGATGCACTAAATTTTATTGCATCAAATCTCTCTTTGTCTGTTATTACTGCATTTGGAACTACGCTAAAATCATAAGTACCGTGTGTTATATAATTCTTACTTATACCATTATTGTAGCTTATTATTTTTAATCTAACACTCATTCTGTATGTTACTATAAAACCATTTGAATCATATTGAATTGGTAAATAAGTTGGATTCGAAATACTAAGTGCCAAGTGTGTATCTGATTCATTTTTGCCTACTAATGATGCTTGAAGAGATTCAACTATAGCACTATCTACTGCATCTTTTATCAAAACAGAGTTTTCTGGGTCTTTTGCTGAAATAGTCACACTTGTGCTTATCTTTTGACCTAATATATCACGAGAAAATTTTGAGCTAGGGCTATAACCACATGCAGATATTAGTTGAGCTATTAACAATAATACTAATAATTTTATTGCTCGTGAATATATATTCAAAATTATCCTTTTACAACTATGTTTACTAATTTATTTGGAACAACTATCTCTTTTATTATTGTTTTTTCTTCTATCCATTTAGCTCCAGCAACTTTAGCTAAATTTATTATATTTTCTTTACTCTCATCAATTGCAACTTCTATCTCTGTTCTTCTTTTTCCATTTATAGACACCCCAAGAGTGATGCTATCTTCTATAAAAACTTCATCTAAAACTTTTTGAGGATTTAAGTTATTTAATGAAAAATATTTTTCACTTATCTCATGTGCAACATGGGGAATAATTGGTTCCATAATAGAGCTAAGAATCCAATAACCCTCACTCCATATATCTGAGTTATTTTGAGTATTAAGAGCATTCATCGCTTCCATGACACCAGCTATAAGTGTATTAAATGTGAATTTTTCATTATACACATCATTTGCACGAACAAGTGCTTCATAGACTTTTTTTCTTGCATATTTTTCATTTTTAGATAATTTAGAATGCTCAATTATTGGTATTGTTTCACATGTTACTACATTAGAACTTCTATCAAAAAATCTTTTTATAAACTTATAAGCACCCTCTACTGCGTTGTCGTTCCACTCTAACTCTTGAGTTGGTGGTGCAGCAAAAAGTATAAATAATCGCGCTGTATCTGCACCATATTTTTCAATAATAGCATCAGGATCAACTGTATTACCTTTACTTTTTGACATCTTAGCCCCATCTTTTAGCACCATCCCTTGAGTTAAAAGATTATCAAAAGGCTCATTAAAATCAATATAGCCTAAATCACGAAAAACTTTTGTAAAAAATCTTGCATATAGCAGATGTAGTATAGCGTGTTCAATTCCACCAATATACTGATCAACACCCATCCAGTATTTTACCTGTTCTTTAGAAAAAGCTTCTTTTTCCAAGTTTTTTGGAGATGCACAAAAACGCAAAAAATACCAAGAAGACTCTACAAAAGTATCCATAGTATCTGTCTCGCGAACAGCATCTTTACCACATTTACTACATTTGCAATGTTTCCATGTTGGATGTTTATCTAGTGGATTACCCTCACCTGTTATCTCAACATCTGATGGAAGAGCGATAGGAAGATTTTCTTTTTTCTCCATCACTAAGCCACAATCATCACAATGAATAAATGGTATAGGAGCCCCCCAATATCTTTGTCGGCTTACTCCCCAATCTTTTAATTTATAGTTAGTAGTTTTTTTACCTATTTTGTTTTCTTTAAAGTATTTAATGATATTGTACTGAGATTTTTTTGAATTAAGTCCATCAAACTCTCTAGAGTTAAAAAGCTCTCCAACTTCTGTAAACGCCTTTTTTTCATCCACTTCACCATCAAAAGGCTTAATTACTGCATTGATAGGAAGATTATACTTTTGTGCAAAATCAAAATCCCTCTCATCATGAGCAGGGACTGCCATAACAGCCCCACTTCCATAATCCATCAATACAAAGTTTGCACACCATACTGGAATTTTTTTACCAGTTAGCGGATGGATAACATCCAGCCCAAGCGGTAATCCACTTTTTTCTTTTTGTCTGTCTATTGAAGATGTGTTTTTCATATCTTGTATTTGTGCTATCGCTTCATCACTTAAAAGCTTATTATCTATCATATAAGTGATGATGGCGTGTTCAGGCGCTAAAGCAGTATAAGAAACACCATAGATGGTATCAGGGCGAGTTGTAAAAACATCAAAACCTTTGAACTCATTATGCATTTTTGACAATGAGTTTTCATCAAAGAAAAGGTCAAAAGCAAGTCCATTTGACTTACCTATCCAATTTTCTTGCATAGTCAACACTTGCTTAGGCCAACCGCTCTCAAGCTTTTTCAAATCGTCTAAAAGCTCATCAGCATACTGAGTAATCTTAAAATAGTACTGATTCATATCTTTTTTAACTATCGGGGTGTCACATCTCCAACAACATCCATCAACCACCTGCTCATTTGCTAAAACAGTTAAATCGTGAGGGCACCAATTTAAAAGTCCTTTTTCACGGTAAAGAAGACCTTTTTCAAACATATCTATGATGAAGCCCTGCTCAAACTTAGTATAAAGCTCATCACTTGTTGCAAAGGAACGCTCTTTTGAGAAAGAAAAACCAAGAGATTTAAACTCACCTTTCATATAGTCTATATTGTCATGTGTCCATGTTTTAGGATTTGCATTGTTTTTAATAGCTGCATTTTCCGCAGGCATTCCAAAACTATCAAAGCCGATAGGATGAAGTACATTTTTTCCTTGTTGACGATGAAAGCGAGCAAAAGCATCACTTATTGAGTAGTTTCTTACATGTCCCATATGTAATCTTCCGCTAGGAAACGGAAACATACTTAAAATATATTTTTTATCTTTTGTAAAATCTTCACTAGGCTCAAAACTCTTGTTTTTTTCCCATTGTTTTTGCCATTTTTTTTCTAAATCTTGTGCGTTATATTCCACTTTAATAAATATCCTATAAAAAAATTATAACTCCAAAAGGAGTTTAGCTTTAGTGATGTTAATACTCTTCATTTGTTTTTGAGCTTTCTATATATATAATACCCATTGAAAATATATTTGCAATTAAAGCACCAATGGTAAGTGCAATTGCCCATTCTAAATTCCCAACTAATACTAAATATACAAAAGCTGGAATAAGATGTAAATCTGCTACTAGCGAAGATGCTAAAAGCTCAGCAGACAAAAGGTTTCTTACGCCAATTTTTAAAAATGTCGATACAAGATTTAAGCTTGCTGCCATAAATAATGCAATCGCACTATGTTCATATAAAAAACCTGCAATTGATGTCAAACTCATTAAAGAGAAAAACACATAAATTACTTTACCCCAATCCATAAACAATCCTTGATTTTATTTTATATATTTAAATTTAGTTGATTATACTCAAAAAATGTTAAGGAGAGACTGAAAAGTGTTCTTTAGTAGTTTTTAAAAGATGGGGACTATCTCCCCCTCTCTCTTAAGTGCTATATAACTCCAGATTCATATTGAGCTCTAATACGCTTTTTTTCTGCTTCTCTTTTTGCTTTTTTTGCTAATTTTTTATGATAATCTTTAATACTAAACCCAAATTTTAGTAAAATAGGTGATGCTACAAAAACTGATGAATAAGTACCAACTACTACACCAACTAAAAGGGTAAATGCAAATGCATGGATAATCTCACCACCAAATAAAAATAGTGTCAATACAACAAAGAAAGTTGTAAGAGATGTTAGGGTTGTTCTTGGTAGTGTTCGCGTGACAGATTCATTTATACTATCAAAAAGGCTGGTGTTTTTGTTCTCTGTAACACCCTCTCTAATACGGTCAAATACAATAATAGTATCATTTAAAGAGTACCCAAGTATGGTCAAGAGCGCAGCTAATACATCAAGGTTTACATCAAGTCCAACAAGCGTTATAGCACCAAGAGCAATAGTAATATCGTGCACAAGTGCTATAATAGAAGCTACCGCAAAACGCCACTCAAATCTAAATGCAACATAGATTAAAATACCAATCATTGCTAAAAACAAAGACATAATACCTTTTTCTTTAAGCTCTGCACCAACTACTGGTCCAACTATATCAACACGACGAATCTCATACTTACCAGTTCCTTTTAAGGCCTCGCGAGTAATATCTCCAATATCTACAGTTACACTTGATGTAGTACTCTTCATGCGAATTACAACTTCATTAGGTGAACCAAACTCTGTAATGCTAGCACCACTAAAAAGCTCATTTGTTTTTAGTTTTTCACGCATTGCCTCTATTGGAGCTGGCTTGTCATATTGAACTTGAACTATCGTTCCCCCAGCAAAATCAACGCCATAGTTTAAACCTTTTACCATCAAAAGAGCAATAGAACTTAAAACTAAAATTATTGAAAAAATCATAGCAAGTTTAGATCTACCCATAAAATTAAAGGTTCTTGTATATTTAAAAAATTCCATCTGCTTTAATCCTTTATTCCGAACCAAAAACGGTTATTTTTACTTTTTTGTATCCTTGACTCTAACATCTGATAAATACCATGTGTACCCAAAATTGCAGTAAGCATAGATGCTAAAATACCAATACTAATTGTTACAGCAAAACCTTTAATTGCACCAGTTCCATAAGCATAAAGAACAACTGCAGCAATTAAAGTAGTAACATTTGCATCTAAAATAGCACGCATTGCATTTGAATAACCATCTTCAATGGCTTTATGCATCGATTTACCTTCATAAAGCAGCTCTCTAATTCGCTCAGAGATAATAACATTTGCATCAACTGCCATACCAACGGTTAGTACAATACCAGCCATACCAGGGAGTGTTAAGGTAGCACCAAAAAGACTCATGACTGCTAAAATAATCAGTAAATTTGCAATTAATGCGATGTTAGCAATAACACCAGCTGCACGATAATAAACAATCATAAAAATTATTACTAAAATAAATCCACCAACTAATGCAACTAAACTAGCTTTAACACTATCAGCACCTAAGCTTGGACCAACGGAGCGTTTTTCCATCATATATACTGGAGCAAGTAATGCACCTGAGCGAAGAGCAATTGCTAAATCTTGAGCTTCTAAAACTGAATAATCCCCAGAAATTTGTCCACTACCACCACCAATACGCTCGTTAATATTTGGAGCAGAATAAACTTTGCCGTCAAGTACAATTGCTAATCTATTCCCTACATTTTTACCTGTAAAGTCACCAAATATTTCAGCACCCTCAGCATTTAATGAGAAATTAATTACAGGTCGATTATTTTGATCAAATCCAACATGAGCATCGGTAAGCATAGCGCCATCGAGAATTGGAAGCTTATGTATAAGATATTTTTTACCTGAATAATCAGCATCTTCTAAAATCACATCACCAAATTCTGCTGCTTCTTCTTTGCTCATAACATCTACTCTAGCAGCTCTTTCTTCATCTACAGCCATAAACTCTAGTTTTGCAGCACGAGAAATCAACTCTCTTGCTCGCTGTTCTTCTTCTTGAGTTTTAATTCCTGCTAATTGAACAAGGATTTTATCTTCACCCTGACGAGCTACAACTGGTTCTGTGAGACCAAACTGATCAAGTCTGTTTCTTATAGTTTCAATTGCTTGAGAAATTGCTTCTTTTTCAGTTTTTATAACCTCTTGGGGAGTTAAAGCTAATGAAAAAAACTCTTCTTCAATAACTACATTTAACCCATCTGTTTTGGCAAAATGCTCACGCATCTGAGCTTCATCATCAGAATCAAGAAGCACAAAAGAGATACTTTGATTATCAAAATTTAAAGAATCTATTAAAATATCATTTTTTTCAGTATAGTATTTTATGCTAGCAGCGATTGATTTTATTCTTGAGACCGTAGCTTCTTCAGTTTTTACACCTAATAGCATATGAAGTCCACCTTGAAGGTCTAATCCAAGAGTGATTTTTTTACCATCATTTAGATTAAAGAGCGATGGGGCAGAAAATATAAGTCCAAATGCAATTGCAAGTGCAAAAATTACAACTCTATAATTAAGATTCATCCTCATACTTTCGCGCGATTGCATCTTTTGTGATTTTCACTATAACATCATTGTTTATTTTAATGCTTAAAAATTTATCTTCAACTTTATGAATAACAGCAATAAAACCACCGTTTGTTACCACTTTATCACCTTTTTCAATTGCCGCTAACATTGCTGTTTTTGCTTTAGCCTCTTTTTGTTGTGGGCGAATAATTATGAAATACATAATTCCTATTAGGACTATAAATGGTAATAACTGACTTAAAATTTCCATGCGTTAACTTCCTTTGTCTGATTAAATTAGCGCGATTATACATAAATTATATTGATATCTTACTGAATACTAATAATGTAACACTAAAAATGTATAATGCCTCATGAATAACATCTTATATAAAGACTTATCTATTGGTTTAGTTACAGCACTACTTTTTAGTGCATTTATCTATCTTGAAGATTTCGGCATTACTATAAAATTTTTAAATACTTTTTTTGGTCTCTTAGCCATAGTTTTTTTTCTATATATACCTAAAAGAGCAATATTAATAGCTGGTTTTTTTATAGGATTATTTTGGTTTTATTGGATTGGTTATAGCTTTAAGTATAACGGGGTAGGATACATAGCACCTTTTATAACCTTTGCTTTTGGCATTATATACATGTTGTTTTTTGGTATTTTAGCACTTACAAATAAAGTCTATATTCGTGCTATTTTACTCTTTGGGCTTAGTTTTCTTGAACCGTTCGACTGGAACTGGATGCAGATAGAACTTTTATTTGTAGATAGCTATATAGGGATTCAAAAATTTCAACTTTTCTTAGTTTTATTAGCATTATCTTTACCTTTTTACATTAAAAACAAATACAAATACACCCCTCTTTTACTTCTAGTCTTTGCCTATTCTCACATGCCATATTCTCACATACCGCAACCTGAAAGTCAGTTGAAAATTAAATTAATCCATACAGATATAAAACAAGATTATAAATGGACAAAAGAAGCATACAGACCAACAATTAAGATGATTTATAAAGAGATACAAAATGGTATTGATGAGAAATATGATCTTATAGTATTTCCAGAATCTGTTTTTCCTTTATATTTGAATGAAAATGAAAAACTTATAAATATTTTGAAAGAATTTTCATATAAAATTTCTATAGTAACTGGTTCACTAATGACAGATAATGGAAATAATTACAATGTAACTTATATGTTTGAAAATGGAAACTATCAGGTAGCCAAAAAGTTAGTATTAGTCCCTTTTGGTGAGTATATACCACTTCCAAAATTCGCACAAGATTATATAAATGAAATGTTTTTTGCAGGGGCTGCTGATTTTGAAACAGCAAAAAAACCAACTGATTTTATAATAAAAGGTATTAAGTTTCGTAATGCCATCTGTTATGAAGCTACATGTCAAGAGATATATGATGGTGATGTAGATTTTGTAATAGCTACTAGCAATAATGCTTGGTTTGCCCCTTCAATTGAGCCAACTCTTCAAAAATTATTGATGCGTTATTATGCTCGTAAAAATGGTGTTACAATTTATCATTCTGCAAACTACAAAGGTACTGGTATCGTAAAATAGGGACTTCGTTAATCTTTTTTTAGATATAATGGAGTTAAACAATATTTTGAATTGGTGATAATATGTTAAATCTAAAAAACCCTAAATTTTACAATAATCGTGAACTCTCATGGTTACAATTTAATACCAGAGTTTTAAAACAAGCTCAAGAAGAAAGTTTACCATTACTAGAAAGGTTAAAATTTCTTGCAATATATGGTACAAATTTAGATGAATTTTATATGATTAGAGTTGCTGGTCTTAAAAAACTTTTTGCTGCTGGAATTATAGTCTCAGGGGCTGACAAATTAACACCACTCCAACAACTTCGTGAAATAAGAAAATATCTACATCAAGAACAACAAGTTCTTGAACATTGCTTAAGTGGCATTTTATCTTCGCTTGAAAAAGAAGGCATTATTGTTAAGTCGTATAATGATGTAAATAAAAATCAAAAAAATAAATTAGATAAATTTTTCTATGAACAAATTTATCCAGTAATCATCCCTATTGCAATTGATGCTACACATCCATTTCCCCACTTAAATAATTTAAGCTTTGGAATAATTGTAAAATTAAATGATATTGATGACGAATCAATTGAGCGTTTTGGTATTGTTAGGGTACCTAGAGTGCTTGATAGATTTATAGAGTGTGAAAATGGCTTATTTGTACCAGTTGAGAGTGTAGTTGAACAACATATAGAAGATCTTTTTCCAGGTTACACACTAAATAAATATGCAGCTTTTAGAGTTACAAGAAATGCTGATATGGAGATAGAAGAAGAGGAAGCAGATGACTTTATGGAGATTCTTGAGGAGGGTCTAAAGCTTCGTCGTAAAGGTGCTATGGTTAGACTTGAAGTTGGAGTTAATGCTGATGAAGAGATTATTAATTTCTTTAATCGTCATACAAATGTTTACAAAGATGATATATATAAATTTCATACATTTTTAAACCTTCCATCATTATGGCAAATTGTAGGTAGTAAAGATTTTGCTCATCTTTTAGCTGCTCCGTTTAAACCAAAATTATTATCACCTTTTCATAATAATGAAAATATTTTTACAGCTTTAGAAAAACAAGATGTCCTTATGTACCACCCTTATGAAAGTTTTGAGCCTGTAGTAAAACTTATACAAGATGCTTCAAAAGATAATGATGTTGTATCAATTAAAATGACACTTTATCGTTCAGGTACAAACTCTCCAATAGTTCAAGCACTTATGAATGCTAGTGAAAGCGGAAAACAAGTGACAGTTATGGTTGAATTAAAAGCAAGATTTGATGAAGAAAATAATCTTATTTGGGCAAAAGCACTTGAAAAAGCAGGAGCTCATGTTATTTACGGGATTAAAGGTTTCAAGGTACATGCAAAAGCTGCACTTGTAACACGCCGTAAAAATGGAAAATTAAAACAGTACGCTCATTTAGGGACTGGTAACTATAATCCAGCTACCGCAAAGATTTATACAGATATAAGCTATATGACTTCTAAAGATGAAATTACAAGTGATCTTACAAGATTTTTTCACTTTTTAACTGGTTTTAGTAAAAAAGGTAATCTTAATGAGCTTTATATGTCACCATCACAAATAAAGCCAAAAATACTTTCGCTTATTCATAATGAAACACGCAAAGGTAGCGATGGACAAATAATTGCAAAAATAAACTCTTTAGTTGATGAAGATGTTATTCGCGCGCTATACAAAGCTTCTCAAGCTGGTGTAAAAGTAGATCTTATTGTTCGTGGAATTTGTTGTTTAAGACCTGGTGTTGCTGATGTAAGTGAAAATATTAGAGTTATCTCAATTTTGGGAAAATACTTAGAACATCCAAGAGTTTTTTACTTCAAAAATGATGCTACTGGCATATATATCTCTTCAGCTGATTGGATGCCTAGAAATTTAGTTCGTAGAATTGAGCTTTTAACAGGGATAAAAGATGAAATTTCTCGTGATAAAATCATTCAAATTTTAAACTTGCAAATTGCTGACAATATTTTGGCACATGAACTTCAAAGTGATGGTTCATATATAAAAGTAAAAAAAGATACCAATAAAGGGATAAATAACCATAAACTTATAGAAGATTATGTAAATAGAGTTTCTAAAGCAACAAAAAAAGAATCATCTAGTTCTATAGAACAACTTGCCTCTAGATTATTTTTAGAAAGTTAAGGTTGTGATACATAAATTTAAAGACTATATACCTAAATTGGGAGCCAATACTTGGATAGCTTCATCTGCTGATGTTATAGGAGATGTAATATGTGGAGTTGATTGTTCTATATGGTTTGGTACTGTTGTAAGAGGCGATGTCCACTACATAACAATTGGTGATAGAGTAAGTATTCAAGATTTAAGTATGATTCATGTTACTCACCATAAAGGCAAAGAGAGAAAAATTGGTGATGGAAACCCAACTATCATTGGTGATGATGTAACCATTGGTCATCGTGTAATGCTACATGGTTGTATCATTGAAAATGCTTGTTTAATTGGTATGAGTGCTACCATACTTGATGGTGCTGTGATTGGCAAGGAGAGCATAGTTGGAGCGAACTCACTTGTTACAAAAAACAAAAAATTTCCAAAGCGCTCACTAATCATGGGAGCACCTGCAAAAGTTGTTAGAGAATTAACAGATGAAGAGGTTAAAGAGCTTTACGCTTCGGCTAGTAGATATGTGAAGTTTAAAAATGAGTATATTGACTAGCTTGATTTGGTATGGAATTATTGTGGCTTTAGGGCTCAATGTCTAAGTTGAGAGACAAGGTGGTTTTATACTTGTAAGTTTCTAATTTTACTTAACTATATTTAATTACTAAAGCCAAATAGCCCCACGATAGAGCTTATATTTATGCAATATTATGTACTGCGTACTTTCCCTTATGCGATTGAGCAACAACATTTTGTTTTATTTTTGTAGATGAAGTTAAAGGGTTATAGCTTACTTGTACTATTTTTGCACCCTTTGATTTT
>JAKISR010000065.1 GCA_021648465.1 Sulfurimonas sp.
TATATTAAAATTAAGGGTGGTATGGTCTATATGGCTGCTATTATTGATTGGTACTCAAAGGCAATATTATCATGGAGAATATCAAATACGATGGATACAGACTTAGTAATGGGTGTTCTTAATGAAGCTCTCTTGCTCTATGGCAAACCAGAAATATTTAATACTGATCAAGGGTCTCAATACACCAGTTATATCCATGCACAGACACTAAAAGATAATGGTATTATTATTTCTATGGATGGAAAAGGGAGAGCTACGGATAATATCTGTATTGAGAGGTTTTGGAGAAGTGCTAAGGTTGAAAAAATCTATCTTAATGAATATGAGAGAGTGTCAGTTCTTAAAAGTGATGTTAAAGATTATATTGAATTTTACAATCACAGAAGATTTCATGAGACATTGAAATATAAAAAACCTATGAATGTTTATTATGATAGTTTAAAAATTAATGATGAGGATTACACTAATTCTAGTGAAAATGTAGCATAGGGTAACAGGTGTTTAGGGAATTAGATTTTTGAAAAAGTTGTCTTGACAAGTTGGGGTAGTATAAAGTGCTCATTCAAAATACCGTGCTGATTTAGATATGCTACTTGATGTATTTTTAAAACGATATGATGCACACCAAAAAGAGCTCGATACACTTAATTATAATTTAGAAGAACGAGTAAGAGATGAAGTAAATTTTAATAAATCGAATCAAAAAAAATATGAACAACAAGCTAAAATGGCTGCTATGGGTGAGATGATGGATGCAATTGCTCATCAATGGAAGCAACCTTTAAATGCTGTCTCTATGATGTCTGATATGCTAGTGTCAGATTTTAAATCTGGGGATGTAAATCAAATATATATAGATAATCTTGCAAACGATACACAAATCCAAATACAACATATGATTTCAACTCTAAATGAGTTTAGAAACTTTTTTAGACCTAAAGAGATTAAAGAAAATTTTGGTATAAAAAGATGTATACAATCTGTAATGCTTCTTATAAATGATGAATTTTTGCATAACAATATTAGTATTAATATCATCAGTAAAAGGGAACTTCTTATTTATGGTATTGAAAACGAATTCAAACATTTAATTTTAAATATTATAAATAATGCAAAAGATGCTTTTAATGAAAGAGATATAAAAAAACGAGATATTAATATAAAATTTTATAAAAAAAACAATTCTATAAACCTAGATATTCAAGATAATGCTGGTGGAATTCCTAATAATGTCATTAATGATATTTTCAAACCTGAAATTACTACAAAAAAAAGTGATGAAGGAACAGGTATAGGGCTTTACATGAGTATGCAAATAGCTCAAAAACTTGGTGGTTCACTATCTGTTAAAAATATAAATGATGGAGCTTGTTTCTCACTTAAAATACCTTTATAACTTCAAATTCGATATAATTTCAAAATAATAATAAATGTAAGAGTCTGTTATTAAAATTTAAGTTAAAAGGTTCATAATGAATCAAATTCAAGAGGGCAAATATCGTCCGTACCCATTAGTAGATTTGCCAAATCGCACTTGGCCAAATAAAACTATAACAACAGCTCCATTATGGTGTAGTGTTGACTTACGTGATGGTAATCAAGCACTAATCAATCCAATGGATATGAATAAAAAACTTGAACTTTTTAGACTCTTGCTTAAACTTGGTTTTAAAGAAATTGAGGTTGGATTTCCATCTGCTTCTAAGGTAGAATTTAACTTTTTACGCAAATTAGTTGATGATAAACTTATCCCTGATGATGTAACTATTCAAGTTTTAGTTCAAGCTAGAGAACACTTAATAGAAAAAACTTTTGAATCACTAAAAGGTGTCAAAAAAGCAACTGTTCATCTTTATAATTCAACTTCTGTTGCTCAAAGAAAAATTGTATTTGGCAAAAGTAAAGATGAAATAATTGCTCTTGCACTAAAAGGTATTGAGTTAATTAAAAAATATGAAAAAGGGCATGACGGAGAAATTTTTTTAGAGTACTCACCTGAGAGTTTTACTGGAACTGAATTAGAATTTGCAGCAGAGATTTCAAATGCAGTAACTTCTGGGTGGGGAATAAGTGATAATAGAAAAGTTATTATAAATCTTCCTGCAACTGTAGAGATGGCTACACCAAATATTTATGCAGACCAAATTGAGTGGATGGCTAATCATTTAGATAATAGAGAGAATGTTATTATATCAACTCATACTCATAACGATAGGGGCACATCAATTGCTGCAACAGAGTTGGCTCTTTTAGCGGGAGCAGATAGAGTTGAAGGAACACTTTTAAGTAATGGTGAGAGAACTGGCAATGTTGATATTATTACACTTGCTCTCAATATGCTAACTCAAGGTATTGATTCAAAGTTAGATTTTTCAAATATAAATGAAGTTTTAGATGTTGTTGAGAGATGTACTGAGATGAATACACATGCTCGTCATCCTTACGTTGGGGAATTAGTTTATACAGCTTTTTCTGGTTCACATCAAGATGCTATAAATAAAGGTATGGCTTACAGAAAAAACAAAAATGATAATTTTTGGGAGGTGCCATATTTACCAATTGACCCAGAAGATGTTGGGAGAACTTATGAGAGTATTATCCGTATTAATTCACAATCTGGTAAAGGTGGTGTAGCTTTTATCTTAGAGAAACGCTTCGGTTATTCTCTTCCAAAAGCCATGCATCCTGAAATTGGAAAACTTGTTCAAACACTTAGTGAAACAAAAGGGCAAGAGCTTTGTGCTAATGAAATTTTAGAAGTTTTTAAAGAAAATTATTTGGATATAAAAGAGCATATATCTCTAGTTGATTTTACTTTAACGTCCATTAAGGGTGTGTCAAAATGCACTCTAACATACAACTATAAGGGTAAAGAAGTTATAGCAAATGGAGAAGGCAATGGTCCTGTTGATGCATGTAAAAAAGCATTGATGAAAGATTATAAAAATAAATTTTCAATTAACTCTTATGCTGAACACTCTTTTGGAGATAAAAGCTCTGCGAAGGCTATAGCTTATATAGAAATACAAACAAATAAAACACTATCTTGTTTTGGAGTTGGTGCAGATAATGATATAGCAACTGCATCCATAAAAGCACTGTTTTGTGCAGTAAACAGAGCATTTCATTAATTAATCCGCTTAAAGTATTACTCCATTTAGATTCGTTGGAGCCACTGTAGTTACTCAAACTAATTCATAAAACTTGTCTAGAACAATAAAAGCTCTTCTGCATCTACTTTTGTTTTAGTTCGAGGTGGTTTTGAAGTTTCACTAAAGTACTCTGTTTTACCCTTAGACACTACAACAATAATCCCTTTAGGAGCTATGAATTTTCTTTGTATCTGAGGGTAAAGTTTTAATACTTTTTTATAGTACATTGAAAATGCAGGTCCTGCAACTTTTCCACCTGTCTCACGTTTGTGCATAGGCGTATTATCATCATTTCCAAACCAAACTATTGTCTGGATTGTTGGAGAATAACCTGCAAACCAACCATCAACATTATTATTTGTAGTTCCAGTTTTTCCTGCTAACTCTATCCCTTTTACTCTCACTCGTTTCCCTGTTCCTCTTCTTACAACATCTCTCAAAATAGTTGTCATTATATATGCTTGTGTTTCTTTTGTAATAAACTTAGAAATATAAAGTTTTTCATAAAGCACATTTGAGTTTTTTTCAATATATCTTATCAACTGTGGTTTAACCTGAATTCCACCATTAGCAAAAGAGGTATAATATTTTGATAATTGCAACGGAGACAATGATATTGTTCCAAGTGATATAGATAAATCAGGAGGAAGATTTTTTATACCAAATTTTTTAAACTCACTTAAAAGCTCTTTTAATCCTATATCATTTACAAGATTTATAGTAGCAAGATTTCTCGAATGAACAAGTGCTTCTCTTAAACTAATAAGACCTTTATAATTTTTTTCATAATTTTTAGGCTGCCACTTTAATTCTTCACCATTTTTTGTATACTTATATGTTCTAGCGATATCAACAAGCTCAGTCGCTCCAGAGTACCCCAAATCTATAGCAACTTGATATATAAACGGTTTAAATGCGGAACCTGGTTGACGACGACCTTGTGTTGCACGATTATATGGACTTTTTTTATAATCAACACTTCCAACAAGAGCCAATATATCCCCTGATTTAGAATCTATTGAAACTATTGCTCCATTTAGTAAACTCATATTCATGTCTGAGCTCACTTTCCAGTCTGGATTTCTTGCTAATTTTTTCTCATCGTATTCTCTATATCCTTCATATCTCTTAAGTGCCATATCATAAGCTTTTTTAAGCGATGTTTTAGCAGCATCTTGTAACCTCATATCGATAGTAGTATATATATCATAACCACCAGTTTTTATATCCCTCATACCTAAGCTTTTTGATCTCCTAACAACTTCATCAACTATAAACGGGGCAATATTTTGTGTTAAAGTTTCATCAAAAACATTTGGTCTCTCAGCTAAGGCTTCATTATATGTTTCATCATCTATCCAGCCTAACACATGCATTCTTTTTATCACACGATTTGCTCTTCCTAATGATATCTCATAGTTTTTCGTTGGAGCATATGAGCTTGGTGCTTTTGGCAACCCTACAAGTATGGCCATTTCTTTTAGAGTTAAATTATCTAAACTTTTATGAAAATAACCATCAGCCGCTGTTTTAATCCCATAATATCCATGTCCAAAATATATCTCATTTAAATATCTCTCTAAAATCTCCTCTTTTGATAGATTGTTTTCTAATTTAAGAGCATAAATTACCTCTTTAATTTTTCTAGATATTTTTTTCTCTCTAGTAAGTAGTTTGTTTTTTATTAGTTGTTGAGTTATTGTACTTGCTCCCTCAACCATTTTTCTAGCTTTTATATCTTTTATGATGGCTCTAAAAATTGCATCTATATTTATACCTGGATGTTCAAAAAATGTTGTATCTTCTATAGCCAAAAGTGCTTCTATCATTTTTGGAGGTATTTCATCAAAAGTAGCATAATATCTATGTCTAGTTTCAAATATATTTGCTATTTTATTTCCATTTTTATCGTATATTCTTGTTGTAAGAGGAGGCTTATAATTAACTAATGATGAAATATCATAACTTTCTCCTACCAGAAAATACCCTAAAAGTAAGATTGGTGATAAAAAACCAAGTATTAAAAGTGAAAAAAATATCTGTTTAAATTTTTTCATTCTCTAAATTTCCTATTTGCAAAATTTGCATCTATTAATGTTTTTGTATATTCACTATTAGGATTTTGTAACACATCCTTCATATTTCCATATTCTACCACTTTACCATCTCTTATAACACAAATATTTTCGCATAAACTTTTAGCTGATGTCATATCATGTGTAACAAAAAGTATTTTAAACTCAAGTTCCTTTTGAAGAGATTTTAAAAGCTCTAGTATTATAACTCTATTTTTGGGATCTAATGCTGTTGTTGGTTCATCAAGTAAAAGAAGTTTGGGTTTTGAACTTAATGCCATCGCAATTACAACACGCTGAAGTTGCCCACCAGAAAGCTCTGGAGGAAATCTCTGCAAAAGTTCATTGTCCAAATCAACTTGTTTAAATAATTTTTTAATTTTATCTTCTTGGATAAAAAACTGTTTTTTAATTTTTGTAAGTGGGGATAATGCTGTAAAAGGATTTTGCGGTACAAATGCTAAAGTTTCTCCAGCTTTTAATTTAAAATCACTGTCATAATTTAATTCAAGCTTCATGTTTGAAGGTAGCATACCAAGTAATGCTTTAAGGGTTAGACTTTTTCCACTTCCGCTTTGACCTACAAGCGCCAAAGATGATGAGATATTAAAATCTATATCTACCAATACTTTTTCATCAAGTTTTATTTTAAGTTTAGAAATTTTCATCTGTTTATTTTAACCAAATTTCTACAAAGAGTTGTTAAATTTTCTCTACTTTCGCCAAGTCTTGCAATAAGTCTAATTATGGCTTTATCCACTGTTGGCTGTCTAATTCCACCCACACTGTAACCTAAATTTTTTAACTCTTCTCTAATTTTTATAACCTTTTTATTGTCGTCTATGATTACAGGGATGATTAAACCATTCACTTTTATATTTAATTCATCATAAACTATTTTTTGTCTTTGTTTTATCTCATCTTTTATAAGTTTACAGTTTTTTAACATATGTTTTAGTGCATTATGCGCTAAGAGCGTATCATAAAGTGAGAGAGATGTTGCATATATGATAGGTTTAGCACGATTAATTAAATACTCTACTATATGTGAAGATGCTAAGATAAAAGCTCCAAAACTTCCATAAGCTTTTCCAAGAGTTCCCATTTTTATATAATTAGGCTTAATATCAACATTATAATAATCAAACACTCCCATCAGTTTATTACCAATGACTCCACTACTATGTGCTTCATCTACAATTAAAAGTGAGTCAAATTTATCAGCAATTTCAAATATATCTCTATGAACTAAATCTCCATCCATAGAGTATATTCCCTCAACCGCAGTAATTTTTCTTTTTGCAGTTGATTTTTTTAATAAATATCTTAACTCATCCATATCATTATGTTTAAAAAACTCTACATTTACATGATTTAAATTTGTTGCCAACACCCCTGAAGCGTGATATTTTTCATCCATAAAAAGAGTATCACCTTTTCTTATAAGCGATTCAATTAAAGCAATGTTTGCATTAAATCCACTACCTAAAATTACACCATCTTCAAAATTATTAGCCTCACAAAGTGCTACTTCAAAATCACGATGAATTTGATGATAACCATTTACAAGAAGTGATGCTTTTGAGCTATTTATAGATAATTTAGAGAGAGTTTCACATGTAGAGCTATGAAGCTCTTTATTGTGAGCTAAACCAAGGTAATCATTTGATGCAAAATCTAAAATAAATTCATCATACAGCTCCCTGCTTCTATGTCTATTTGCTTTTTTAAGAGCTTTTAATTCATTTTCATAATACATTATTAAATAAATCTCTTTAATACTTCTATATTTAGCCCCATCGCAGTACTCTCATAGCCTCTTACTTCTTTAATATATGGCTTACAAAAACCCTCAACCATACAAGCACCAGCTTTTGTTCTCCACTCATCACTTTGAAGAAAAATCTCTAAATCAACTAAGTCAAAATTATCAAAAATATAATTAGTAGAAGATATATCTATCAGTTTTAAATCTTTGCTTTGGTAAATCATACATGTAATAATACTAGTTATATTTCCACTTTGCATCATTAAAATATCTCTAGCTTCATCAATTGATTTTGCTTTTCTAAGTATCTTACCTTGACTTGTTACAACTGTGTCTGCAACTAAAAGTGGATAATCTCCACATCCAAAGGTATGTAAATTTGTTTTATATTTTCCAAGTGTAGCTTGGTATACAAAATTTTTAGCAGATGTGGCAATTATGGAATCTTCATCAAAAAATTTAACCTCTTGAATAAATTCAATATTTGCCTCACTTAAAAGCTTTGAGCGAGTTTGTGATGAAGAGGCTAATCTAATCATTACAAATTTAACTAATAGACTCTGTGATAAATTTTAATGCTTGCTCTTTTGCTTCTGGTAATTTTGTTTTATCTTTACCACCAGCTTGTGCAAAATCAGGACGACCACCACCGCCACCACCAAGTATTGGAGCGATTTTTTTAATCCAATCTCCTGCTTTGACATTAGCATTTTTTACACCTGCAGCTATGAGAACTTTATCCCCTTTTATTTGAAAAAGCATTGCACAAAGACTTTCATTTTGATTTTTAAGTTCATCAATTTTTTCTTTTATATCACCACTTGTAAGCTCTTCAACAACAACTGAAACACCATTAATTTCATCTGCTACTATTTTAACTTTAGCAGAATTTTGAGCTTCAATGAGTTCTGCTTTTATCTCTTTGATGTTTGACTTCATTCTAGCAATACCAGCCATGATATCAAGATTTTTAACCTCAGCTTGAACTTGCTTAATCATTACTCTTTGCTCTGTAAAATATTTATACGCTGCATTTCCACAAACTGCTTCAATACGACGAACACCAGCACTTACTCCACTCTCTTTTGTAATGATAAATGAACCAATTTGTGCAGAATTATTAACATGTGTTCCAGCACAAAACTCAACTGACGCATCATCAAAACTCACCACTCTAACTTTATCTCCATATTTTTCACCAAACTGAGCTTTTGCACCAGATTTTTTGGCATCATCTATTTTCATCACTTGTGTTTTAGCAGGTATTGCTCTTAAAATATCATCGTTAACTCTTGTTTCTATCTCAACAAGCTCTCCGTGAGTTAAGGCTTTTGGATGAGAAAAATCAAATCTAAGTTTATCAACATCTACTAATGAGCCAGCTTGAGAGATATGCTCTCCTAGAACATCAAATAAAATTGCGTGAAGTAGATGTGTTGCTGAGTGATGTTTAATTATCTCACTTCTTGAAATATCTAATTTAGAATTAACGATATCTCCAACTTTGAGCTCACTTAAAACAGAAATTTGTGAAAGATTAAGTCCAAAAAACTTTCTTGTATCTTCAACTATTGCAAAATCTTTAAGCTCTCCTATATCTCCAACTTGTCCGCCAGATTCCGCATAAAAAGGTGTGCTATCTAAAAGAATCCACCCTTTTTCATCCTCATTTAAAACATCTGCATGTTTATAATTTTCATCTAAAAGTGCTAAAACTTTTCCTGAATGCTCTAAAAATTCATAACCAACAAAACTATTTTCACCAAATCTTTCTAAAAGTTCTTTAAAATCTCCATGTGCTTCACTGTCTCCACTACCTTTCCAAGCAGCTTTAGCACGAATTTTTTGCTCTAACATAAGTTCATCAAATTTTACATTGTCTAATTTTAAATCATGACTTTTTAACATATCTTCAGTTAAATCTAATGGAAAACCAAAAGTATCATAAAGTTTAAAAGCAACTTCACCACTAAATATTTCTTTTGTATTTTTCAACTCTTCATCAAAAAGAGCTATTCCAGACTCTATTGTCTTAAAAAATCTAGCTTCTTCAAGTTCTATTTGCTCTTTAACTGCAACAGCTTTTATAGCTAAATAATCATATTCATTGCCCATAATTTCAATAACGCTATCAACTAATTTATACATA
>JAKISR010000066.1 GCA_021648465.1 Sulfurimonas sp.
CAATGTTTGAAGCTGATCCAGAAACTAAATGTATCGTTATGATTGGAGAAATTGGTGGAGATCTTGAAATTCAAGCAGCAAAACTAATTAAAGAGCAAATAACTAAACCAGTTGTAGCTTTTATTGCGGGGCAAACTGCTCCTAAAGGTAAAACAATGGGTCATGCTGGTGCTATTGTATCTGGTTCTGCTGGAACTGCAAAAGAGAAAATGGAAGCACTTGAAGCTGCTGGCGTAAAAGTTGTTGTTTCTCCTGCTGATATTGGTAAAGCTATAGCAGAAGTTTTAGGTAAGTAGTTTTTTTAGTGTGAGCTTCGCAATGTAACATATTGTAATATTTGTTAAGCGTTATTAGCACAATTCATAGGAAAACTATAAAAACTTAGCTACTCTTAGTCAACAAAAGAGTAAAGTGCAAATTAAATTTGTATTTTTAATAATTAGGAGAATAAATGGGAACTTTCGAAACTGTAAATCCTGGTAATCAACCAGTATGGGTAAACACTAGTAACTGTAAAGCATGTGATATCTGTGTATCAGTATGCCCTTCAGGAGTACTAGCTATGGTATATGAAGTCACTTCAACACTTGGTGCTACTATAGCTATTGAGCATCCAGAATCTTGTATAGGATGTAATGAGTGTGAATTATCATGCCCAGACTTTGCTATATATGTAGCAGATAAAAAAGAGTATAAAGCGGCTGGTTTTAGTTTTGCAAAACTTACTGATGAAGCCAAAGCTCGTCAAGTAGAAATTGCAGCTAACAACTACTATTCAATAAAACAAGGAGTTAGATAATGGCAACAAGAGAAGTAATATCTACTGGTAATGAATTATCAGCTTTAGCTGGTGTTGATGCTGGTTGTAAATTTTTTGGTGGATATCCATTGACACCTTCTAGTGAGATTATGCATGAAATTTCTGATCTTTTACCAAAGGTTGGTGGAACATGTATACAAATGGAAGATGAAATAGGTGCTATCTGTGCTGTAATTGGTGCAGGTATGGCTGGAGTTAGAACTATGACGGGAACTTCAGGTCCTGGTATGAGTCTTAAAGCAGAAAACTTAGGTCTTGCTCAAATGGCAGAAGTACCTTTAGTTTGTGTTAATGTTATGCGTGGTGGCCCATCAACTGGTCTTCCAACTCGTGTATCTCAGGGTGATATTCTTCAATCTAAGAATCCGTCTCATGGCGATTATAAATCAATCACTTTGTGTGCTGGTACTTTAGCTGAATGTTACACTGAAACTGTAAGAGCATTTAACCTTGCTGATAGATTTATGCAACCAGTTATAGTTTTGTTAGATGAGACTATTGGTCACATGCATGGTAAAGCTGATATTCCAACAGCTGAAGAAGTTAAAGCTGGAATTGTTCCAAGAAAGAAATTTGATGGTCCTGCTGAAGAGTATTTTCCATATAAATGTGAACATGATGAGCCAGCTGTTCTTAATCCTATGTTTGAGGGTTATAGATATCACTTTACTGGTCTTCATCATGATAAAAATGGTTTTCCAACTGAAGAGATTGAAACATGTCGTAAACTTATTCAACGCCTAGAAGATAAAGTGGCACTTCATGAAGATGAGCTTGAGTCTTATGAAGAATTTATGATGGATGATGCTGAGATTATGATTATTGCTTATGGTTCAGTTTCACTTGCAGCAAAAGAATCAATTCGCCATCTTCGTGATGAAGGTATTAAAGCTGGTTTATTTAGACCAATCACAATTTGGCCTTCACCTGCGAAAAGAATCAAAGAATATACTGATAAAATCGAAAAAGTTTTAGTTGTAGAGCTTAATATTGGACAATTTCATTCTGAAGTTCAACGTGCAGCTGCAAGACTTGATATTGATGGTTTGTTTAAGGTTAATGGTAGACCAATATCTCCTTATGAGATTGTAAATAAAGTAAAGGAGTTATAGAATGGCATTTAATTATGAAAAATATTTAAGACTAGAAAAGATGCCAACACTATGGTGTTGGGGTTGTGGTGATGGTGTTATCCTTAAAGCTTTCGTAAGAGCTATTGAAAAAATGGGTATATCTCAAAATGATGTTTGTGTAGTATCTGGAATTGGATGTTCGGGAAGATTTTCTTCTTATGTCGATTTTAATACTATTCATACAACTCACGGTCGTACAGTAGCTTATGCAACAGGTGTAAAGCTTGCTTGTCCAGATAAAGTAGTTGTTTGTGTTGCTGGAGATGGTGACGCACTTGCAATTGGCGGTAATCATACTATTCATGGCTGTAGAAGAAATATTGATATTACAATGATTGTTATCAATAACTTTATTTATGGTCTTACTAATGCACAAACTTCTCCAACTACCCCACAGGGTATGTGGACAGTAACTCAAAAAATTGGTAATATTGATCCAACTTTTGATACTTGTGAACTAGCTATCGCTTCTGGAGCTTCTTTTGTAGCCCGTGAAACAATGATTGAACCTAAAAAGCTTGAGAAAATGCTTATTAAAGCAATGGAGCATAAAGGTTTTTCTATGGCTGAAGTACTTTCAAACTGCCATATAAATCTTGGTAGAAAAAATAAAATGGTTTCTGCTATGGAAAACCTAGAATGGATTGATAGTATTACAACTTCAAAAAAGAAATATGATGCTATGACTGAAGAAGAACAATTAAACTTATTTCCACTTGGTATTTTAAAACAAGACCTAGAGGTTCGTGAGTATTGTGATATGTATAAAGATATCCAAGATGCACATCAAGGTAAGCGCGCAAAAATTACACAAGATGACTTTAAGAAAAAAATCTAAGGAGATACAGTGAGTAAAACATTAATGAGATTTACAGGTGTTGGTGGTCAAGGTGTTCTTCTTGCTGGTGAAATTTTTGCAGCTGCAAAAATTAAAACTGGTGGTTATGGACTAAAAACTGCAACATATACATCACAAGTACGTGGTGGCCCAACTGTTGTTGATATTCAACTAGATGATAAAGAGATTTATTATCCATATGCAAATGATGGAGAGATAGGTTTTATGCTTTCAGTTGCACAAAAAAGTTACGATCTTTTTAAAGATGGTGTTCAAAAAGGTGGAACTATAGTAATTGATCCAAACCTAATTAAGCCTACTGATGAAGATAGAAAAAATTGGACTATCTATGAAATTCCAATTATTACAATAGCAAAAGAAGAGGTTGGTAATGTTATTACTCAATCTGTCGTAGCATTAGCAATCGCAAATACTATGATGAACGCTATTGATAAAAACACTTTAATAGAGACCATGCTTTCTAAGGTACCAGCTAAAGTTCATGATGTAAATAAAGTTGCTTATGATCTTGGTGAAAAATATGCTAAAGAAGTTGTTACTTAATTAGCATTATCTTAAAGACACCATAAAGAAAGGTGTCTTTTTTTAACAACACTGCTAATATTAAATAATATTTATATCTTTTTCAATTCATACTCTTATACTTTCCCAAAAAAACTCTACATGCTTTTCAAACTGTGTTGCTAAACTATTTACAGAATTATTATCAAATTTCATAAGTGTTATTTGTAGTCTAATATAGAATAGGGTAGATAAAAACTCATAAGAGACCATCATTGGATCTGATGAGCGTATAATATTGTTTTGCATCATTATAAAGAATGCTTCTGAGAGTATTTTTATGTTTTGTGTGTGAAATTCATCCATAAACTGCTCTCTAAGCTCTTTGTTTTGAAAAAGCTCTATCATGAGTAGTCTAAACATATTTTCATTATTTTTATCAAAAGTAAGTAGTTTATACTGCATAGCAAATTTTTGTAAAAAAGCTTTTCCTTTTAGTGCTGATTCTTTTATGTCTTTATCAGAAGTAGAGAAGGGTGAAATAAATATATTTTTTGCAACACTTAAAAATATCTCCTCTTTGTTTTTAAAATGATTATATAAAGCACTCTCTCTAATACCTACACTTGAAGCTATTTTTCTTACGCTTGTACCCTTATATCCATACTCCGAGAAGAGGGTAGCTGATATTTTTAATATCTTTTGTTTTGTATTACTTCCTTTCGGAAACATCGTATTATTGGGCATATCAGACCTTTTGTTTATATATGAACAATTGTTAATATTAAGAGTATTATATAAGAACAGTTGTTAATATAAGCTTATTGTTCAGTGAACAACTGTTCATATAGCAAATATAATAAAAGAACAGTTGTTCATTAGTTGTTTTAAAGAAAATATAGTATTATTTCACAGGTACAACAGATAGCTACTTGCATTTTGTAAGAGGAAAGTCCGAGCTGCTCTGAGACAGTGTTTCATTTAACTAATGACCGTAGCAATACGAGGGAAAGTGCAACAGAGAATAGACTTCTACTATATATACAAAATATATAGCAGTAAAGGTGAAAGGGTGGAGTAAGAGCCCACCAGTCTTTATGGCAACATAGAGAGCTTGTAAACCCAACATGGCAGCAAGAAACAGATGGTCAGCGTCTCATAATGCTACTGTTTCGCTAGAGTCACTATGCAAATAGTTGAACTAGATTAATACTATCAAAACAAAACTCGGCTTATAGTTGTACCTTTCACTTCAACAACCAACAATAAATTAGATACAATTACGTCAATAAAATATTATATTAAATAATTTACCTTTTCAATGTCCGTGTATTTAGTTATATATTATTTAATATCAGATAAAAATATCAAATTTTAATAAATAAAAGTTTGGTCGAGTAGAGCATGATATATTTTAAAGAGAATATACATTATGTTAACCAAAATATAAACTAATATCTGGAGTGTTATTTAATATATGAATACAAAAACACCCTTGTTTATATTTTTGCTCTTAATATTTAGTTTTACTAACCTACTCTCTAGTGACTTTAGCTTTAGAAAATATCAACATGTAAAGAGTTTTTACTCAGATATAAGTTTAAATTCTATAGAGATTGGATTAAAACATAATATTCCTCCAGCGGCTATAATGGCTATTGCAGGACTTGAATCAGGCTATGGCAATGGTTATGTAGCCCAAATTACAGGAAATATACTTAGTTTAGGTGCTTTTAAAGGTGATAAAGAGTTACCAAGACTTTATTTACCCTACTCTAAAACAAATAAAAATATTATTTTTGATTCAAAAAAAATTAAAGAAAGTGATAAGAATGATTTATCTTGGGAACAGAGACCAAAAAGTTACAAAAGAGATTATAGACCAAAACCTTATGCTGGATCTACTTCAAATTTAGAGCTACTTTCTTATAATATAAAATTAAAAGATAAAGCACATAAAGATTGTTTAAATGATTTTGCTACAAGATGGATAAAAAGTAGCTCGAAAGTTAAAGTTTTTAGAAATGCTAGAGTTTGGTTAAATAAACAAGTATCTAGCAGAGGAAGTGATATACTTTTTGATGATAATACAAATAAAAAATTTATTGAGATGATTGGTGGGCATTCTCACTCTTTTAATTATAGAAAAACTTGGCCAAAAAAAGCTAAACTAATTATGGCTAAAGCTGGGTTAGTTAAATTAACTTCCGATATACATATTAAAAAAATGAATTTTAATAAAGCATGGGATAGATAAGTGAATAAAAAAGAAGAATTGATTAACGATATACAAAATCTACTAAATAGTTATGATGGAATTCACAAAACATCTATTAATTCATCTCTTTTGGAGTTTATGGATGAAGCAACCTTAATAAGTATTATTGATTCTTTACTTACACAAAAAGAAAATTCTAAAGAATCTAACATAGAATGGCTTGAGAAATTTAAAAAAAATAACAATTAAAAATACTTCTAATATTGCCTTATTCGTGTCTTTTTGTTATACTAAGCTATAATTTATACTTATTTCGTTTTATTTGTTACCAAATAATCTGTTATAATTCTTTAATTAATTTTACTCAAGGATAATATTATGTCTAATACAGATTTAGTTCAACTTACACAACAAACAAAAAAATTATCAGCAATGGTAGTAGAGGATGAAAAAATTGTTAATGAACTTTTAAGTTCAACTTTTAAAAACTTTTTTTTAAATGTAGAATCATGCTTTAATGGTCAAGAAGCACTTGATGCATACGCAAAATCAGCTCCTGATATTGTTTTTGTTGATATTATTATGGAGGGAATGGATGGAATAGAACTTTCACGTAAACTTCGTAAAATTAATCCTAATCAGATAATTATTGTTATATCTGCAAGCAATGATATAGAAAAAATTTCTGAATCAATTGAGGTTGGTGTAAACAGTTTTGTACAAAAACCAATAGATACTAAAAAAATTATAGAACTTTTAACAGGTGTAATTGCAATGATTAATAAAAAGAAAAAAATAGAGACTAAAACATTCTCTATATCTCTTCCTCTTGATCTTTATGAAGTTGTTAATGAAAATGCAAAAGCTGAAAGTATCTCTAAGAATGCTGTTATTATTAGAGCACTTCGTAGTTTTTACGATTAAAAACTACTCTTTTAACTCATATACTGAGCCATTTTATAGTTTATTAAGATATAAATCTATATAATTTCGGCTCAGCAATTGTATTGCTAAGTGGCCCCGTCGTCTAGCGGTTAGGATCCATGGTTTTCATCCATGTTACAGGAGTTCAATTCTCCTCGGGGTCACCACTCACTTATGCCTATTTTAGGCACTTCCAAGATACTAACATTTTCACTTTAAGAAATATATAACATATATACAACACAATATATAACCACCCTACTTTAAAACCTCTCATATTTAAACGATTTTATTATCATTTGTCTATTTGATAGACTAAACTCAAAAGATAGCCTTAAAAGCTCATAAGTGATTTAATTGCTCGATAAGTGGAGTTTTTTAATCGGCTGAGTTTAGTCTTTTCTTTAGTCTTCTGTTTAGTCTATGTTTAAGGGGTTTTGACAAAGTGCGATTGGGGTCGTGGCAATAGGGATTTGAAAGATGTTTGAAAATTGCTAAAGACGAGAAACTTAATACCCATTGACGAGGTTTTTAATACTCTTGTATTTGGACAGAAAAAAAGAGGATAAAAAAAGAATTGGAATAATTTTAATTAAAGTAGAAAAAATACTTTCAAACCAGTTTGATTTGAAAGATTTTTATGTAGTGAATGAAACTATAAAGCTATTTAAGCTTATTTGGAACGACTAAGATGTAACTTATAATCTTTTAAATTATGTTCAGTATATCTCGTATCGCTCTTAAACTCTTTTATATGTCCTGCAAAAAACCGTTAGGATTCATTATATCTTCAGAAGAGAGACCAGAAGCGTCAAAGTACGGAGATAATAACTCTTTGATGTCACGTATAGTAACACCAAATTCAAGACAAACTTCATTAAAATCTCTTTCAAATCCAACACCATTTAAGAAAGATTTCTCAGCTTTCGTTAAACCGTCAAAGTTGATAACTTTATCCAAACGAATAGAACCATCATTTACTTGTTCAGTAGGAGCAGAAGTAGAAGCCTGTGTTTCATCACCACAACCAGTGAAAGCAAGAAGAGAAGTTAAACCTAATACAATTAATAATTTTTTTGTCATTTTATAAACTTTTGTTTTTTGTAGTGACATTCTAACATAGTAAAAGACTTAATTAAAAAAACGGGTGCTTACTTTTCTACTTTTTTTATAATTAACCAAATAATAATCTACCAAATTTAACTTCAAACTTTTACTCAATCCGCGGTGTAAACTAATCATCCTAAAGGATCAGCTTCGCAAGTTATTTTTCATGTGAGAGAATACTCCACCTTCAAGTGCATTTGTTGTATTTGAAATTGATAAATGCTTATAGTTTTTATATGTAAATAGGTAAGGCAAATTTGTTCTCAAACTTCTATAAGCAGCTCTGATTCTTGGATGAGTATAATGAAGTTTTCCAGTAGTTGAAGAGATGCTTTTTTCTTCTAAAAAATCTTTATATATTTTGTATCATTCATCTAGCTTTTGAGTAAAGTTTTTCTCTGTAGTTTGAGTTTATTCTCTTAAGGTCTTTGCTGGATTGTAGTTTTGGTCGCATCGTTAAATATCTTTGTACAATCTTTTTTTGGTGGAAGTGATGTTGATGCCCTTGTGGTACACATTTGTATTGGAATATCTTTATACCCTCAAGGGGCACCTAGAAAGCCTTGTACAAGCCTCTTTTTCCATCTAATGTTGCACTTGCAACTGTGTAACCACGAGCCAACAGCTCTTCTTTTAAATATTTATAATCTTTGACTACTTCACATTCGATATGCTTCCAAATCACTATCTCTTTTGATTCATTATCTTTGAATACCAAGGTTCCTAACTTGTCCTTTCTCTTGCCATAAAAAGTAGCATCACAAATAAGATTTACAGGTCTTGGATTATGCTCTTTACACTCGACAATATATTCATCTCTTTGCTTCATAATCCATGGTATAGATTTTTTATATTTAGCTGATAATTGCTTGAGAGTTTGACGATGTAAAAAGTATTCTTCGAAGATTGATTTTTGGAGTTGTTCTGGTCGTCTTTTCGAACTGAAGGAAGTCTTGCAATCTTTACAAAAATATCGTTTTATTCCTCTTCTTAAACCTTTAGAAATTACATTTTTAGATTGACAATTAATACATATTTTGGAGCTTTTTTACAAGCATTTGTAAATAAACCTTTGTTTACTCCCAATATACCATAGTTTGGGAGGTGTTTTAAGCACCCGTTTTTTTAATTAAGTCTCATTTGTTACTCATTTTAGAGTAATTCAATGGGTAAGTCTTGATTATTGATTGACATTGTATTTGTTTATTTGCTGTTGTTGTAGGCTAAATAGACCCCGTTTATTGGGATGCTTTGACCTCAATAATTCCATACCGAATTAGACAACAAGCCAACTTGCTCTATAATTAGGTATTTATAAGCGAAAAAGTCACACTCAATGTTTTCACCCAACGGGTGTAACTTTTTCAAAAACGAGAGGTAATTATAGTGCAAACAACATTAAATTTCAAACTAGAATCCACAAACGAGAAATTAACACCAAGAACAGGTGTTGCAATACTTGGTGAATATCTCAAAGGTATGAAGCTTGAAGAGCTTTGTAATGTTAATATTCCAAAAGCTAAACGCAACAACGGCTATTCTGCATTTGAGTTCATTTA
>JAKISR010000067.1 GCA_021648465.1 Sulfurimonas sp.
TTACTAAGGATGGAGTCAAAAAAATAATAAATGATTTTATAGCCTAATTTGGTGCTTCTGGATTCAAAAAAAGATGAGTTTCTTATAAGCTTAGAGGTGTCGGCAAAGTTATGGAATTATTTGGGTTTATATCAAATCTTAATCTAATTTATTGTATTCTTTCAAAATATGAAAGAGTGCAATCCCTCTTCAAGCCATTTTAGGCACTACAAAATACTTTTTATTAAAGGCATTTAAATGACAAATGTTAGCATTATAGTTTTAGATTTTGGTTCTCAATATACTCAACTTATAGCTCGTCGTCTTCGTGAAGATAAGGTTTATTGTGAAATTCTCCCTTATCATACATCAGTAGAAGAAATTAAAGCAAAAAATCCTCAAGGTGTTATTCTTAGTGGTGGTCCATCTTCTGTTTATAATAAAGATGCTTATGAGGTTGATCAAGGTGTTTACAGAATGGGACTTCCTATTCTTGGTATTTGTTATGGTATGCAAAGAATAGCAGTAGATTTTGGTGGTAGTGTTGTTCGCTCTGACCATCATGAGTATGGTAAAGCAGAACTTACTATCAATAATTTCGGTGAAACTTGTTCACCTCTTTTAAAAGATTGTGATGACAATCATATAGTTTGGATGAGTCACAGTGATAAGGTGGATGTACTGCCTGAAGGTTTCACTCCGATTGCCACATCTGAGAACTCTCCATATGCTGCTATTGCAAATGAAGAAAAACGTGTATATGCAATGCAGTATCACCCAGAGGTTCAGCATTCACAAGAGGGTTATCTGATGCTTCGTAACTTTGCAAGAAATATTTGTAAAGTTAGTGAAAAATGGAAAATGGAGCATTTCTTAAAAGAGCAAATTAAAATGATTCGCCAAAAAGTTGGAACAGGTAAAGTTCTTTGTGGTCTTAGTGGTGGAGTTGACAGCTCTGTTGTTGCGGCAATGCTTTATGAAGCTATTGGTGATCAACTTATACCTGTTTTTGTTGATAATGGACTTCTAAGAAAAGGTGAAAGAGAGCAGGTTGAACAAGTTTTTAAAATTAATCTAAAAGTACCATTGGTAACTATAGATGCTGTTGATAATTTTTTAACAAAACTAAAAGGTATCTCTGACCCTGAAGAAAAGCGTAAAATCATTGGACACACTTTTATAGAAGAGTTTGCAGCAGAAGCAAAAAAACATGCTGGTATTAAATTTTTAGCACAAGGTACACTTTATCCTGATGTGATTGAGTCAATCTCTGTAAATGGTCCATCAGAGGTTATAAAATCTCACCACAATGTTGGTGGATTGCCTGATTGGATGGATTTTGAGCTAATTGAGCCACTAAGAGAGCTTTTTAAAGATGAGGTGCGTAAAATTGGACTAGAACTTGGACTTCCAGCAGGTATGATAAATCGACATCCATTTCCTGGACCAGGCCTAGCTATTAGAATTATGGGTGATGTTAATGTACCAGATTTAACCATTCTTCGCGAAGCTGATGTTATCTTGCTAGATGAGCTAAAAGCAAGCGGATACTACGCTAAAACTTGGCAAGCATTTGCAGTTCTTTTAAATGTAAAATCTGTTGGTGTAATGGGCGATAATCGTACATATGACAATACTGTATGTGTAAGAGTTGTAGAAGCTGTTGATGGTATGACTGCTACTTTTGCACATCTTCCACATGATTTGTTAGAGAGAATTTCAAGAAGAATCATTAATGAAGTTGATGGAATTAATAGGGTAGTTTATGATATATCATCAAAACCACCAGCAACAATTGAGTGGGAATAAAATTAAAAAAAAATCTAAAATACTAAATATTTTATATAATAGGAAAGTTTTTAATGTCAAAACAAATTTACCTCTTCGCTACTTCAAAAAGCCCACATGCTACAAGTGTTAAATCGCTAGAAGTTAGATTTTTAAAACCAGATATTGATTTTTCTCAGTATGACTACCTGATTGTTACATCAAAGCAAACTGTAAAAGCATTTGAGCAGTATGATAAAAAAGATTTTATAGATATTCCTGCTCTTTGTGTTTCAGTTAAAACAGCAACAGCTTATGAGAATTTTGGTGGTAAAATTTTAGCTATTGGTGATGGTTATGGAGATAATCTTGTTAAAAATATAGAAGAGTTTGAAAAAGATACGAAGTGGCTTTATTTAAGAGCAGAAGTTATAGCATCTGATTTTGTCCAAAGAAGTCAAAAAAATGGTTATGACATAGATGAAGAGATTCTTTATGTAAGTGAATGTTCACAGGAATTATTGGAGCTTAGAGTTGATGATGACTCAACTTTAATATTTACATCACCATCTGCAATAGAGTGTTTTTTAAGAAATAATCAAATTCATTCAAATTCTAAAGTTATTGTAATAGGCAAAACAACAGCCTTAAACCTGCCTGATTGGGTACAATTTCATGTTGCTCAAAAAACATCTATAGATAGTTGTATTGAATTAGCACTCACGTTTTAAAAAAAATAAAGTTTTACAATAGTATAATTATACTAATAGTCTGAGTGGTTCGATATATCGCACTAATGAGGGTTCTACATTTTCAAACTGTGAACAAGTAGATTTCTTGTGTGTTGGTGTTATCGTTTGAGATATTTTAACTCTGTCGAGATAATGTCGCCGTTAGAGATTTCTCTCTTCACCCAAATTCGGCTTTTAGAACCAAGCCAAATGCGAAACGGCTACTCGGGTTGTTAATAAACAATTTGGCTATATATTCCCCATCCATCCATTAAAAAATTAATCTACAATATGCTATAATCGCCGAAAATTAATATACAAAATTTACTATGGAGTGTTAATGAAGATTTTAATTCTTGGTAGCGGTGGTAGAGAGTATTCTATAGCTCTAGCAATTTCAAATGAAAGTGAACCACATGAGCTTTTTTTTATGCCTGGAAATGGAGCTACAAACTCTTTAGGAACAAACTTAAATATTAAAGACTATAATGATCTAGCAACTTTTGCAAAAGAAAAAAAAATAGAGTTAACAATTGTTGGACCAGAAGCTCCTCTTGTCGATGGTGTTGTTAATATTTTTAAAGATAATGGTCTTACTATTTTTGGACCAAGTAAAGAAGCTGCTCACCTAGAGGGTTCAAAAGTTTATATGAAAAACTTTTTAGCAAAATATAATATTCCAACAGCTCACTATATTGAAACTTCATCAATTGAAGATGCTTTTAAATTTACTGATACTTTATCTGCTCCAATTGTTGTAAAAGCTGATGGACTTTGTGGTGGAAAAGGTGTAATTATTGCACAAAATCATGATGAAGCAAAGATTGCAATATCTGAGATGTTAAGTGGTAAAAGTTTTGGAGATGCTGGTCTTAAAGTGATAGTTGAAGAGTTTTTAGATGGTTATGAACTTTCAATGTTTGCTGTTTGTGATGGAGATGATTATATCTTACTTCCAGCTGCACAAGATCATAAAAGATTACTTGATAATGATGAGGGGCCAAATACTGGTGGAATGGGTGCATATGCTCCAACACCATTAGTAAATGAAGAGCTTTATCAAAAAGTTAAAGATAGAATAATTCGTCCAACTTTAGATGGAATGAAAAAAGAAGAAGCACCATTTGAAGGTGTTCTTTTTATTGGGGTTATGGTTGTTAATGGTGAGCCGATTACATTAGAATTTAATGTTAGATTTGGAGATCCAGAGTGTGAAATACTTATGCCCCTTATGACCTCAAGTGTAAGTGATATGTTTTATAAAGCGGCAACAAATAAGTTATCAGAGATAAAAGTAGAGTTTTCAAAAGATTATGCAGTTGGTGTGGTGATGGCAAGTGGGAACTATCCATATAAAAGTTCAACTCCAGCTGAGATTATTTTAGATGATGTACATCATGAAGAGATAGAGAAATATACACATATATCATATGCTGGCGTAAGTCAAGAAGATGGTGTATTGTATGCTGATGGTGGAAGAATTTTAGTTTGCATTGGTACAGGTAATACAATTAAACAAGCAAGAGATAGAGCTTATTTAAGATGTGGACAAATACATTTTGCAGGTAAAAAAATTAGATCTGATATAGCTTATCAAGCACTTTAGGAAATACAAAAATTGAACGAAGAAATACAAAATAAACTTCATCGTGAAGATATGACTTTAGCCTCAATAAAAAAAAGAGGTATGGCTCTTTTTATAGATGAGATGTTACTCTCTTTAATACTTATATTTGCTTTAAGTGATTCATTTTTTGATGCTAAAACTCTTGAAGAGATGATAATTCTTACAAATACATTTATTTTAGAGTATATGATTATGAAGATTTTTTACCAAGCTTTTTTTGTTATGCAATATGGTGCATCAATTGGTAAAATAATAATGAAAATAAGAGTTGTAGAGGTTAGTACGCTGCAGACACCAAATGTAATGGTTGCTCTTAATCGTTCATTTGTTAGAGTGGTAAGTGAAATGTTGTTTTATTTAGGATTTTTGTGGGGAATGATTGAGCCAAATCGTCAAGCATGGCATGATAAAAGTGCAAAAACATTGGTTATAAATGCTTAGGTTATATATTGTATTTATTTTATTAGTGTCATTCTTAAATGCTAATGACAAAGTTGAAGTATATGCAACGACAATGGACACAAAAGATAATGTTGTTGAGGCTAAAGGAGATGTAGTAGTAATCTATCAAGATTATCATCTAAATGCTTCAAGAGCAATTTATGATAGAAATACTGGTGAGCTTGAATTGTTTGATAATATTCGTGCAACTCAAGGTGATAGTATTAAACTTTTAGGAAGTTATGCAAAGTTAAATATACTTAAAAAAGAGAGAACTTTTAAGCCATTTTATATGCTTGAGCAAAAGTCAAATGTTTGGCTTAGTGGTTCGGAGAGTTTTGCAAAAGATGCTGAAGTAGAGGTTGCCTCGGGTGTAATGAGTGGATGTAATCCAAATGATCCTCTTTGGAAAATGGAGTTTACATCTTCAGATTATAATACAGATACAATGTGGTTAAATCTCTATAACACTAGAATATATATATATGATATTCCAGTTTTTTATACACCTTATTTTGGTTATTCTCTAGATACAACAAGAAGAACAGGACTTTTGCCTCCAATGGTAGGATTTTCTGAAAATGAAGGTCTTTATTATGAACAAGCTCTTTTTATAGCTGAATATAATTGGTGGGATTTGGAGTTAACACCTCAAATTAGAACAAATCGTGGTTTTGGTATGTACTCAACATTTAGATTTGTAGATACAAGCTCATCAAGAGGAAGCTTAACTACTGGATATTTTAAAGAAAAAAATGATTATTATTTAAAAAATTTACTTGCAAATGATAAACATTATGGATTTAATTTTAATTACAAAAATAGTGATTTTTTAAATGAGTGGCTTGATATGAGTTTGGATGGACAGTCTGGTATATATATAGATATACATAATATGAATGATGTTGAGTATATAAATTTATCTACAAATGATATAACAAAAAATGCAACATCAACACAACTACTTTCAAGAATTAATCTGTTCTATAATACAGACAATAACTATATTGGTGCATATTTTAAACATTATAAAAATTTAACACTTGATAGTAACAAAAGAACTCTTCAAAATCTTCCAGCGATACAGTACCATAGATATTTAGACACTTTGTTGGATAATCATATTCTTTATAGTTTAGATATTAAAAGTAATAATTATTATAGAGAAGTAGGTAAAAGTGCCATTCAAACTGATATAAATCTTCCTATAACATTACAAACTTCAATTTTTGATGAGTATATAAATATTTCATATAAATCAAATATTTATGCTCAACAAACAAGTTTTAAAGGGGATGAGGAAGTAATAACTACAGATAAATATAGCAGTGGGTTTTTTGCAAGAAATTATCATACTTTTTCTCTCTCTTCACAACAAGCTCGTGCTTTTGATGAAATTACTCATGTAATTGATATTGGTACACTTTATACAGTCGGTGGCACTGAGACAAGAAGTGGGTATTATCAAGAGCAAAAAGATTACTGTTCTATTGCAGAAAATAAATCTAAAGCAATTTGCGAATTTTATAATATCTCAGATATAGAAGAAAATTTACAATTTTATTTTTCTCAATATATCTATGATTCTTTAGGAGAGCAAATTATTTACCATAGACTAGCTCAGAGTTTTTCTTATGAAGATGTTAATGGTGGTGCAGGAGAGCTTGAAAATGAACTTGACTTTAGAGTGGTTGATGGTATAAATTTTTATAACAATATGTTTTATAATTATGATGAAAATGCTTTTTCTAAAGTATTTAATAGACTTTCATATAATAATAATAATAATTTTACCCTTTCAGTGTCTCATATGTATAAAGATACTTTTCTACAAGCAACACAAAATACAAATTATTTAACTTCAAGTATAAACTATAGATATGATAAACATTATTCATACAGCTTTAGATATCGATATGACTTTGAAACAAGTGAGAAAAAGAGTTTTGAAATAGGATTTTTATATCAAAAAAGATGTTGGGACTTTGGCTTAACATATCTTGAAAATAATAGACCTATTCTTAGTCAAAATGGCATATCAAATTCTATATATGAAAGATATATTTATCTCACTATCAGACTTAAACCAATAATGTCATCTACTGGAAAAATGTCAGGTTTCTCATTTAGACTTCCTGATACTTCAGAGGGGAATTAATTTAATGAAAAAATATAAAAATATACTAAAAGATCATAAGGATGCCGCTCAAAAACTTAAAGATGTGATTCCAATGCAAAAAGCAAAAGATGAAAAATGGAAATTTGTTGCAGTATCAAAAGGTGGCTTAGTAATAGCATCACATATAATAGATAAACAAAAAAATAGTATTGATTTTCTTTTTTCACAACCTATAGTAGCTCCAAATAATAGTGAGTGTGAAATTGCTAGAGTGTGTGAAAGTGAAGAGATTGTTATAAATGAAAAATTAGTATCTGCATTTGATATTAAATATGATTATATTTACGGTGAAGCACGTAGAAAACATGAAGAAAAAATCTTAAGCAATATATATAAATATAGAAAAGGGCAACCTTTTAAATCAATGAATAATGAGATAGTGCTTTTGGTGGATGATGGTAGTGAAACTGGTATGATGTTTATGGTTGCACTTAAAACAATTATGGTAATGAAACCTAAAGCTGTTTATATTGCTGTACCAATTATACCAAGTGATGTACTTGAACATTTAGAATCATTTACAGATAATATATTTTTTCTTCATAACATAGATGATTATGTAGAAACATCACTTTATTATGAAGAGTATAAAAATATAGATAAAGAAAAAATTGAAAAAATATTGGGAGATAAAAATGAAATATGATGTTAATGTAGAGTTAAAAAGTAAACAAGAAGAATACTCATTTAATGAGATAGCACGTCAAGCAAATGGTGCGGCATGGATTAAAAGTGGTGGTACAGTTATCTTAGCAACAATTGTTATAGATGAAACAGAAATTGTAAAAGATAATTTTTTACCTTTAACAGTTCAATATATTGAAAAAACATATGCAGCTGGTAAGATTCCTGGTGGATTTTTTAAACGTGAGACAAAACCAAGTGATTTTGAGACTTTAACATCTCGCATGGTTGATCGCTCACTTCGCCCACTTTTTCCTAAAGGTTTTGGTTATCCAACACAGATAACTATAATGACATTTAGTGTTGATAAAGAAGCTGATTTACAAGTTTTAGCATTAAATGCTGCTTCTGCTGCATTATATACTAGTGATATTGATATCAATACATCCGTATCTGCTATTCGTGCTGCTAAAGTTGATGGAGAGTTAGTATTAAACCCAACTTTATCACAACTTAAAAACTCTACATTAGATTTATATCTCTCAGGAACAAAAAATGATCTTTTAATGATAGAAATGAGAAGCTTAGGCTCCAATATTGTTAATAACTCTTTAATACTTGATCCACTAATGGATCCAACTTTTAGTACTCCAATGATTACGACTCACACTTCCAATGCTGTAAATGAAGACGAGTTAATAAATATTTTTGAAAAAACTCAAGCTCTTTTATTTGAAAATAATGTTAAGTATGAAGAGTCTTTTAAAGAGTTTAAAAAAGAGATTTTAGAGATAGAGTATAAAGCTCATCTTCTTAATGAAGAGATGATTAATTACATTAGAGATAACCATATGTCAGATATAAAATCTGCTATAAATAAAATGGCAAAATCAGAACGCTCAACAGCACTAAGACAACTTAGAAAAAGTATATTAACAACTAAAGAAGACTGGATTGAGATAGAGCTAAAAGATGCAATTGAGAAAATAAAAAAAGAGCAAGTAAGAGCACAAATACTTAATGAGAGAGTTCGTGCAGATGGTAGAGATTTAACTGAGGTAAGACCTATCTCTATTAGTACAAATGTACTTCCAAGCGCACACTCGTCATGTTTATTCACTCGTGGACAAACTCAAGCTTTAGTCGTATTAACTATGGGCGGACCTAAAGATGCACAGATGTATGAATGTTTAACAGATGAGGGAACTCAAAATGAGAACTTTATGGTTCACTATAATTTTCCAGGCTTTAGCGTTGGTGAAGCATCTCCTATTTTGGGAACAAAAAGAAGAGAGTTAGGGCATGGTAACTTAGCCAAAAGAGCATTAGAACCATCAATGAATTTGGATGGTCAAACTATCCGTTTAGTTTCTGAAATACTAGAGTCAAATGGTTCATCTTCAATGGCTACCGTTTGTGGTGGTTATATGGCTTTAAAAGCTGCTGATATAGAAACTTCAGATGTTATCGCTGGAATTGCTATGGGCATGGTCTCAGAGGGTGAAAAATATGCAATTCTTTCAGATATTTTGGGTTTAGAAGATCATGATGGAGATATGGATTTTAAAGTAACAGGTTCAAAAGATGGAATTACTGCTATGCAGATGGATATTAAACTTGGTGGAATATCTTTAAATATTTTAAAAGAAGCGCTTTATCAAGCTAAAGAGGGTAGAAGTCATATTATAGATATTATGGTTGAAGCTGAGAATAAAATAGAATTTAATGATGGAGTATTGCCAAATACTGATTT
>JAKISR010000068.1 GCA_021648465.1 Sulfurimonas sp.
TTAGTCTTATCGTCTATTTACTTGCTTAGTTTTCAATGATCTCAAACATATTAATTACCTCAACTCGAAGTACCTCTACTCTAATCTTTAAACTAGTGTCTGTTTGTGGATGGGAATTATAGAGAAAACTTGCTTTGTTGTTTCTTAAAATGTTTGGAGAATTGCTTTAAATTTTAATATTGTAAATATTAAGAGCTATTTTAACTCTCTTAAATTTTTTTATTTACCTCGATATATATTGGTTCTGAAAAATTTGGAACATCATCATATGAAAATATTGCATAATACTTATGAGCTTGTAAATCACCAAAATTATCATAAGTATAGTTATCTATTCCACCATAAAGTTTTTGTCCATCATATGGAGAACATGGTATTTTAAATGGATTTTTAACTACTAGTGCACCACAATATGATTCATCATCTGGTATATCCCATTCTAATTTAATTACTCCATTATTTGAAATGTATTTGAAATTTTTTATAGTTTGTGGAGCATTTCTTCGTTTTTTAATATAATTTATTATAAGAGATGATTTTTTTACATCACTCCAACTTACATTTTGAAATTTACAAAACTGTTTTTCTGATGATGCTGAAATTATAAAAACAACTTTTGAATTTAATTTTGCATTTTCAACCATTTCATTTATTGCATGTGTATCAAAAACAAATCTTTGAAGAGAGTCTTTTTTTATATCAGCAATACTAACATCATAGCCTACTCTTTCAATAACTTTTCTATTTTTAATTTTTTTATAGTTGATTTCACCTTCACATGATATTACCATTTCTATATGAAAACGAAGATTATTTGTTGATTTAATTTTACTTGCATTTAGTTCTATATAAGCCGTTGAAATTACACTATTGTTCATCTCTGGTAAATTTGTTAAGTCAAATTCTATACGACCATATTTTTTATAGCCATTTTTATCAAAGCCAACAATTAATTTATCATCTACAATTTTATCTTTATAAACTGTAGCTTCAGATGCAGGATTTAGTTCTATTTTAGTTTCGTTAATTGTATATGATATATCAAGCTTTGGTCTATAGGATAATCCTCCACTAAATTTACCATATCCTATATCCCATTGCATTAATTGAGAGGCACGATCTAGTGGTAAACTATTCGGTCCTTGCATCCTAAAATATGCTTCTCTTCTTTTAAGTGATTGTTGTAAAACATCTAGTTCTTGTACTGCAAATTTATATGTTTTCCATACACCCTGAGATAACTGAGCCGAACCAGTAGGTTTATCTATAAATGAAAGCATTTTCGCATTTTTAATATCATCAAAACTATCTAATTTATTAATTGTTCTCTCGTCCATCTGTCCAACTCGCCATTCACCATAACTCTCTACCTGAACACTGACTCTGTTCATTGGGTAAAATGATATAGATGCGGAAGTTATAAGAGCATTCTCAGGTATATTACTTAAAGAAAATCCACTAACACCAAAGCATTCACCTTTTTTATCTGAAATACCAACAAATAATGAATTATTTCCAAAATGATCAAAATTTTTCTTTGTTTTTTCCCCAACATAACCTATTTTGTCTGCTACTGGATAAAGAATTTTTGAAAACATGTTTTCAGCAGGATGTGTTCTTACCCCAACTAATTGTCCAAATGGAGATTTAATATTTTTTTCTCTACTAACAGCACGAATAAAATAGTAATAATTAATAGAAGGTGTTAAATTTCTATCTATATATGTTTTTAACTTTGTCATACCAATTCTATTTGATGCTTGAGCAAAACCACTTTTATTTTTTGAACGATATATTTCAAAGTATACTACTTCATCATTTATATAGCTCCAACTTAACTCTATATCTTTTGAACTTACCTTTGTTGCTGTAAACTCTTCAACTCTTGGTAATGAATCTGTTTTTTTATAATTGTTAACTTCTGAGAGAGCGAACATAAGTGCTGCTATATTTTCATCAATATGCTCACTCATATGTTCAATATAATCACTAATATTTCTAGTTCCAACTTCAACCACTACAGCTAATGCACCTTGCGAATAATAAAACTCTCTTCCACTTCCAGATATAAGACTAACAGGTGGTTTTCCCATATGTATCCCATACTCTCTTCCTGATTCTTTTTTAATCTCTTCGGCCATATTACTAGCTAAAATATTTAAATCAACTGCATCAACTGCATCTTCATGTTTAAAATTATGTGCAGGAAAAAATACATTTCCTTGAGAATGATAATCTAAAGCTATAGTTATATTTTTATGTTCAAGCATAAAATCCCTAAGAGCTGCAGTTTCTGGTTCACTAAAAGCGTTTGGACCACCATAAACATTAGATGTTGTAGAATTATTTGGTATAAAGCCTACACTAAAGTTTCTATTTAAATCAACTCCAAAACTTCCATCTACATTTTGTCTTCTATTTTTTCTCCAAAAAGAAAAATGATTTCTTGAATACTCAAACCCATCAGGATTTGCACAAGGAACCATATACAATGTCGCTCTATCTAAAAGCATATTTAATTGAGGATCATAATCAATATGATCTAGTATATACTTTGCAAAACTAATTGACAGCTCAATACCTATCCACTCTCTTGCATGTATAGTTCCCGTATAAAAAAGGGCTGTTTTTTCCTTATGTGTATCTACATTATTTGAAATAGTTACGGCAATAATATCTCTATCTTCCCATGTTGTTCCTATGGATTCAACCATAAAAAGATCAGGATTACTATTTTGTGCAGATTTAAAAAATTTTACACATTCACTATATGAACTGTATTGTTGTCTCAATTTATAACCTTAAGATATATATTAATTTTTAAAAGCTTTAGCCCATTGGCTAATTTGTTGATTTGAAGCAAAATCACAATCTTTAAACTCTTTAAATGAAAGAATACCTTCACTTTTTATTTGCTCTTTTATCATAACTGCAACATCTTCATCCATACCTTGAAGTGTCATCAACTCCGTTAATGTTATGTCTGACAATGTAAAAAGTTTCCCTTCATCAATTGTACAAAGAATTGTTTCATTATTGTTTTTTAACATTTTTGGCAAATCTTTTTCACTTACAGGTTCTTTTATAGAGTTTGGAACATCATCAGAGGATGACTCATCTGTTAATTGCATATCAAAACCACTTTTATCACTCAACCAATAAGTGCCATCAACTGATGGTTCATATTTTGCAAAATATAGATGTCTTATTTTTTTTAAAATTAAAGAATTCATTTTTCCTAATTCTTCCCAAGAATATAATGGTACATGAGGAAGTCTAAATTCTCCTTCACTTAAATCCCACATAATATATTGTCCTATCCAATCTCTAACATATGGAAATGCTGCAAATGCTGTTGCACATTCTAATATATATGGCTCATTTGTATTTTCATCAATTGCTATATCACAAGCCCAATACTCTGCTTTTGCAGCTTTAGAAGCTTTTACTGCAAGTTCTAATGCATTCATAGGTATATTTTCATAACTCATACTTCCACCTTGTGAAGTATTTGTAATCCATTCTCCATCACCGGAGTATCTCCAAAACGCACAAATAGGTTTATGTCCAATCAACATAACACGAATATCTCCACTATCTTTAAGAGGAATTGCATCTTGAGAGTATATAGGCTGATATTTTTTCTCTTTAAAAAGGTTTTTTGCCTCTCTATAATTATCAACTTTATGAACATAATATCCACCATAGTTAGATGCACCATAACTTCTTTTTATTATTTGTGGATAATAACAATTCTTAAAATAGTTATCAGCTTTTTTTTCATCATAAGTTATTATTGTTTTTGGAGAAGAAACATTAAATTTTTCACAAAAAAGTGTTACATTTTCTTTTGATTTATTACAAAATTGAGTTTCAATTGATGGTATAAATCTAACATTAGGTAGTTTAACAGCTATCTCTTTAAAAGCTTCATAAGCAGTTGCTGGAATATTTCCAACTAATACATCTATTTTTTTATTTTTAACTTCATTTATAAATCTTTGTTTATCATTTTTCCAATGATAAGTTACATTTTCAATTTTATCTGACCAACCTTTAAAGTTGCTATAGTCAAAAAATCTAAGCACATAGTCTAAATATAAAAATCCTATTTTTGGAAGCTTTTTTACCATCTTAACTACCTTTATCTGTTCTTTTATCTATTAACTGAACTATCACATCAATTTTTTTATCATTAAAATTCAATCCTATTTTTTCTTGTTCTGGAGTAGCAAATGCTGGAATACCATTAACTTCTAGAACCACATACTCCTCTTTTTCTCTATCATATAAAATATCAACACCTGCTATATCCATGCCAAGTGCTTTACTTGCTTTTTTTGCAACATCTATAATCTCATCATTAGCTTCACGAAGAATCACACTTCCACCACTTGTAATATTTGTTCTCCACTCTCTTGCACTTGCTTTACGTCCATAACATGCAATAAATTTATCATCAACAATATCAACACGAAAATCTGTAAAATCATTTTCAACAAATTTTTCTAAATAGATATGACGAATATCAGTTTGATTTATAAAAGGCAACAAAGCATCAAGCATCTGTCGAGAATCTAAAAATGCCATTCCACTTCCACCCCAACCATCTATTGGCTTATATACCATTTTTTTCCATTCTTCAAATTTTTCAGTAACAAACTGTGGTGTTTCACGATGACATAAAAAGAAATCTGCTGTTGTAACTCCTGCTTGATGTAGAACTAAATTGCTTCTAAATTTATCTTCTGATAACGCAAAGGCTTTAAAAGAGTTTATAGTTGGAATAAACTGATCTATTGTTTCATACATATAAACCTGAGCAACAGTTTGTTCACCTGCGTTATATGAAAAAAACAAATCCAAATCTAGTATATTGATACCATCACAAATGATTGAATTTTTATACCCTCTAGCAAATCGAAGGTCTAATTCTGGTACAACTTCAATATCTCTTTCTCTTAGCTTTGAAATTAACTTTTCTTGTATCTTGTCTCCACCACTATTGTTATACATCCACATACCGATTTTTCTTTTTAACATAATACCGCCTATTAAAAATCTGATTTTTTTATAAAATAATTAAAAAGTTTTTTACTTAACTCTATTCTGCTCTCAAAGCTCTTCTTTAAAGCTCTTTCATGAATTGTATGATCTCCATCACCAAATGGACCAAAACCATCTAATGTTATAACACCACATGAACTCACTATGTTAGCATCACTGACTCCACCTCTCTCTTCATAGTCAATTGATGAGTTAGTTATTTTTTCAATTTTTTTTACTAATTTTAATGACTCTAAAGATGTTAACATAACATCTCTTTGAATATCTCCTCTTAGTTTTGAAATAGTACCATCAACAAACGAATGATTTACAATTTTATCAATTGCTTCAAGAACTCTATCTTTTTCATTTGCATCTTTATATCTAAGTTCAAAAACCAAAGAGGCATGAGGAGAGATAGTGTTTGCCCCTATTCCCCCCTCAATTTTACCAACATTAAGAGTTGTTCCTTTTTCTAAGTTTGTTAACTTTACAAGCTCTTGAAGTTTATAAGAAGCTTCTAAATTTGCATCATTTCCATCGGAATAATGATTTCCAGCATGAGCAGCCCTACCTTCTATATCTATAAAAAATGTTCCTACACCTTTTCTACCAGTTACTACTTCTAAGTTTTTTCCAGCAGCCTCATAAACAAAACAGTAGTCATATTCTTTTGCAAGCTTAGATGTCAAATACTTAGAATCATCACTACCACTTTCTTCATCACTTACAAGCAATACGTCGATATTATTTATCTCTATTTCATCATTATAAATTTCTCTTAATGCTTGAAGTGCAACTATATTTCCACCCTTCATATCACAAACACCAGCACCGTACACCCACTCATTATCTTCACTATATTTATCAAATTTATTTGGAGGAAAAACTGTGTCTAAATGACCTAGAAGTAATAATTTTTTTGAAGTACTATCATGTTTTGAAATATAGTGATGATGTGAACCAATAAGTTCTCGCTCATATACATCAATCTTAAAATCAAGGTTTTTAAACCAAGTATCAAAAAGTTCTCCAACTTGGTCAACACCAGCCTTGTTTTTTGTATACGAGTTTATTTCTACAATAGTTTTTAAGTCATCAAAATAGCTCATGCTGCTCCGAAAATAGAAATAATTTTTATAAAATTGTACTACATATTAAATATAATTTTTATAAAAAAAATAATATTGTGATAAAAGTTAGATAAGGGAAGAGATAACTTAGAAGATTATTTTCTTCTAAGTTCTTTGATACGAGCTTTTTTACCAGCAAGATCACGAAGATAAAATAGTTTGGCACGACGAACACGACCTCGACGAATAATTTTTATCTCATTAATTGAGTCAGAGTAAATTGGGAAAATTCTTTCAATACCAACCGAGTTAGCACCAATTTTACGTACAGTTATAGTTTGACCTGTACCTTGACCTCTTTTTGCTATACAAACACCTTCGTAACTTTGTACACGACTTTTGTCACCTTCTTTGATAGTTACTTCTAAACGAACAGTATCACCAGCACGAAAGTCTGGAATATTTTTCTCTTGCGTTTGTGCTTTTTCAAAATTTTCTATGTACTTATTTCTCATAAGCTAATTCCTTAATTTTAGTTCACACCCTCAAAGGGTACCTAGTAAAATGAAGGAAACCTTCATCTATTTTTTAAAATATCGGGAACAACCCCGCTATTTACGCTAACGCTTAGTTTCCTTTGGCAGGAAGCCCATTGCACTAGTGCAATTATATTTTATGAATTGCTCTGGTCTGAAGAATTTAGTTTTATATTCAGACAGAACTAATTTTAGTGAGCGAATTCTACTATGATTTCCCTTTAAATATTCTGATGGAACACAATTTCCTTCATAATCTTTCGGTTTAGAGAAAGATGGTGCTTCTAAAAGTGATGTTTCAAAACTCTCTACTGATAGTGAATCGCTATTTCCAAGCACTCCATTCACATTTCTACTTACAGAATCACAAATTACTAAAGAAGCTAATTCACCACCTGTTAAAATATAATCTCCTATAGAGAAAACTTCATCAGCATATTTTTCAATAACTCTCTCATCAATCCCTTCATATCTTCCACTTACAAAAGCTACATGTGACTTTTTTGCTAATCTTTTAGCATCACGCTGTTTAAAAGGTTTTGCTACAGGAGTTAAAAAAATTATATGCACATCTTCATCTATAGATTTTAGTGCATTTAATGCGGCACATAAGGGCTGTGGATTCATTACCATACCAGCTCCACCACCAACTGCAGTATCATCTACTTTATTATGCTTAGAATCACTAAAATCTCTTGGATTTAAATACTCTATCTGTAAAATATCTTTTTTTATCGCACGTTTTAGTATAGAGTCTTGAAAATACCCTTCAACAATATTTTGAAAAAGAGTTACAAAAGTAAATTTCATTATGAAGCTTCTAAAATATCCATAGCACCACTAAGGATTATGATTTTTTTATCTATATCAACACTAACTTTAAATGGTTTATTAAATGGAACTAAAAAACTTTTAGCATTACCAGACTCTACCAAAGCTTCATCGGTTTTAATACTTAGATAATTAGTTATAGAGATTCTCTCCACTTCATTAACTATACCTAAGAATTTATCATCTTCATAAACTTCACAATCTTCTAAGTCAAACCAAAAGTATTCACCATCTTCTAAATGACAGTTTCTTCTTGTTTCTTCTCTAGTTGTAAAAAGCTTTACATTTGTATATTTTTTAGCATCTTCTATAGTGTATACACCAGCTATTTTGATAATAGCTCTATCAAGATTTACATCACTGAGTGTAATATTTTTTTTAAGGTTAGTAAAAAAAGTTTCACCATTTGAAAATTGTTCTGGGAAATCACATTTAATATGAAATTTCATATCACCACGTATGCCGACAGTTTTGCCAATTGTAGCGATATGAAGAAGTTGTTCTTTAAATTGCTTCGACATTTATACGGTAACTTACACCATCTTTAGCTTTACAGCCGGAGATAACAGTTTTTATCGCACCAATCATCTTGCCTTCTTTACCAATAAGCTTACCAATATCAGCTTGATTTGCATAAAGAAGAATTTCTGTTACCTCTTCGCCCTCTCTTACATCAACTCTCACATCATCAGGATGAGATGCTATAAGTTTTGCAAAGCCAGCGACGAAATTAGATATCATCTTAACGACCTGTTATCTTTTTAACACGACTACTCATTTTAGCACCAATACTTAACCAGTAATCTAATCTTTCATTATCAACAACTATTGTTTTTTCAGGCACCATTGGATTATAATGTCCAATTAACTCTATCCAACCACCATCTCTACGCTTACGGCTATCTGTTACCGCTATACGATAAAAAGGTTGTTTTTTTCTTCCCATACGAGTAAGTCTAATTACTGTCATTTATTATTCCTGTTAAAATTAAATTTGTGGGGTATTGTTTTGCAAAATGAATATAAAATTATATTTATTGTGCCTCTTACCGCCATTTGGCGTCCTATATCTTTAAAAAAAGATACCTTCTAATCACAGAGGGATTATTTCAGAAGTTATTACGATGGCGGAATTATAGCGAACTTTTTATTAAAAGTAAAGTAGTTGTATTAGCCCAAATAATTCCATAACTTTGCCGACACCTCTAAACTTATAAGAAACTCATCTTTTTTTGAATCCAGAAGCACCAAATTAGGCTATAAAATCATTTATTATTTTTTTGACTCCATTTGTATTGAATTTTGCAATTTTTGTGCATAATCCATGATTTTTAGACAATACTCTCCTGTTATCATAAACTTCTAGGTATCTATTTCTTGGCTTTTTCAGGTTTAGAGTTGTAATCATTCTAAACTCGTTTCATAAGCTTTTTGT